>JAEWKH010000076.1 GCA_023386155.1 Pseudomonadota bacterium | reverse complement strand
TGTCTCCGGCGAGCACCGCCTGGATGGCGCCCCCGATGCTGTCGGTGTCGATGGATTTGGGGATGAACCCGGAGGCGCCGAAATCCATGGCGCGGCGGATCACCGTGGGCTCTTCCGTGGCGGATACGATCACGACGGGCAGCTCGGGATATTGGGCCCGGAGCGACATGAGCCCGGAAAAGCCCTGCACGCCCGGCATCGTCAGATCGAGCAGGATCAGGTCGACGTCCCGCTCCTGGGTCAGCGTGGCGTTCAGGTCTTCCATGCCGCTCGCTTCGACCACCCGGGCCTGGGGCATGGAGGAGGCGACGGCCTGCCTTAATGCCCCGCGAAACAACGGATGGTCATCGGCGATGATGATCGTGGTGGTTTGACTCTGCACGTTTCGTCTTCTCCCACGAGAGGCTTCCCTGAGCCTTAGCCGGATCCTTCACAGATTGGCAAGGCGGCAAACGCTGCTCCCTTCTAATCTAAGGGAAACTACGGAGGCGGCACATCCCATCATGTGGATTATGCCCCGATCAGGTGAAATGCGAGATCGCGGCGATGGGGCCTGTCCCGATGCTCCACAAGGTAAATTCCCTGCCAGGTCCCCAAGCCCATCCTGCCCTCCGCCACGGGGATGCTCAAGGAGACGCCCGAGAGAACGGTGCGGATATGGGCCGGCATGTCGTCCGGGCCCTCCTGCGCATGGACATAGCCCGCGTCCCTGGGGGCCAAACGATCGAGGGCGGCCAGCAGATCCCGGCGGACATCAGGGTCGGCATTCTCCTGGATCAGGAGGGAGGCCGAGGTGTGGCGGCAGAAGATCGTCAGCAGGCCGTGCCGAATGCCGGTGCCGGCCACCCAGGCCGCCACCGCGTCCGTGATCTTGGTGAAGCCCTGGCCCCGCGTCTCGACCCCGAGCCTTCCGCCGGCCTGCCGCGTGATCGCGCCCTCCGACAGGGTTTCGATCCTCATCCCTTCAGCCTCTTCGCTTTCTCGTCCCGCAGGGGATAAACCTCCTTCTCGCCCCGCTCCAGGATCTTTTCGAGGGTCTCGATCCGGTCCGCCTCCGCGGCAGGCTTGTCCCAGCGGATGCGGTTGATCCGGGGAAAGCGCATGGCGACGCCGGATTTGTGCCGGGTCGAACGCTGCAGCCCCTCGAAGGCCACCTCCAGCACGAGGCCCCGGTCCCTGCCGTATTCCACCTCCCGCACCGGCCCGAACCGGTTGACGGTATGGTTGCGGACATAGCGGTCGAGCTTCACCAGTTCCTCGTCGGTGAAACCGTGATAGGCCTTGCCGACGGGGACCAGCTCCTCGCCGCTTGGGCCCTCGCGCCAGACGCCGAAGGTGTAGTCGGAATAGAAGGACGAGCGCTTCCCGTGCCCCCGCTGGCCGTACATCATCACGGCGTCGACGAGGTAGGGATCGCGCTTCCATTTGTACCAGTAGCCCTTGGGACGGCCGGGAAGATAGGGGCTGTTCGCCCGCTTGATCATGCAGCCTTCGATGGCATCCGCGTCCGGGCCGGCACCGATGGAGGCCGGGTCGGCGCGGGCGGCGGCGAGGTCCTCCCAGGTCGAGAAGGGTACCATGGGCGAGAGGTCGATGCGCGGGTCGCCGATTCGGGCGACGAGCGCCTCCAGGCGCTGCCGCCGCTCGGCGAAGGGGAGGGCGCGCAGATCCTCCTCGCCCTCGAACAGGATGTCGTAGACGCGCAGGTGAGCGGGAAATTCGGCGATGAGCTTCGGCGTCACGGCCTTCCGGTTGAGGCGCTGCTGCAGCACGTTGAAGCTCTGGACCCGGCCCTCGCGCACGATCAGCAGCTCGCCGTCGATCGCGCCCTCGAAATTCAGCGTCTCCACGAGATCGGGAAAGGCGCGGGAGACGTCCTCGCCGGTGCGGGAATAGATCCGCTTCACCGGCCGCCCGTCGCCGCCGTGGCCTGAGGCCGCCTGGAGGCGGATGCCGTCCCATTTCCACTCGGCCAGGAACTCGGACGCATCGAGCTTTCCGAAATCCTCGTCCTCGAGCGGATGCGAGAGCATGGGCGGGCGAAACGGCGCGGAATTGCCGGATTCGGGCTTGGGTCCGCGCCCCTCGACCCAGGCGAAGAGGTCCTCATAGGGCGCTTCCAGCCCGTGCCAGATCAGCTCGACCTCGTCGGGCTCGACCTGCCCGAGCTGGGCGACCGCCGTCTTGGCGAGCCGCGCCGAGACGCCGACCCGCAATTCGCGGGTGATGAGCTTGATCAGCGCCCAGCGCCCGGTCTCGTCGAGGGCGTCCATCCAGGCTGCGACCCGGGCCGGCAGGTCGCTTTTGCCCGTGGTCGCCAGCGTCTCGATGACCTCGGTGAGGGTCGGGACATGGGGCGGCGGGTTGTTGTGGCCGATGGCGGGTGAGCCCGTCGCGGGGGCCACGCTCTCATGGCCCGGCGCGGGCCAGATCAGCGCCACCGTCTCGGCCAGATCGCCCACGTAGTGATAGGACATGCGGAACAGCTCGGGATCGGTCCGCTCCTCGACGAGGCCGCGGATCAGGCCGGGCTTGGCCTCCTTGAACATGAGCGCCCCGGTCATGGCGGCGAGCGCATAGCCGCGGTCCGGGTCCGGGGTGTGGCGGAAGTAGTCGGCCAGGAGCCGCAGCTTCGCGTTGCGGCGGGGTTCGTAGCCGAGACGGTCGAGGAGGGCGGCGAAGCGGTTCACGCGGCATCCCCCGCTTCTGTGGCGGCTGGGGCTTCCTCGGCCTCGCCCTCGTCGCCGTAGCCGAGCATGTGCAGGGGGCGCGCCCGGATGCCGTGGGTGGTGCACCAATGGACCAGGGCGTCCTCCTGGCCGTGGGTGACCCAGACCTCGCCCGCGCCGGTCTCCTGAATCGTGCGGCAGAGGTCGTCCCAGTCGGAATGGTCGGAGATCACCAGGGGCAGCTCGACGCCCTTCTGGCGGGCCCTGGCCCGCACCCGCATCCAGCCGGAGGCGAAGCAGGTGACCGGATCGGGAAAACGGCGCGACCACAGGTCCTGGATCGAGGAGGGCGGGCAGATCACGATGGCCCCGGCGAGCTTCGAGCGCTCGGCAGCCACTACTTTCGGAGTCTCTCCCAAGGGGATGCCTTCCGCCTTGTAGAGTTCGGTCAGGCGCTCCATGGCGCCGTGCAGGTGGATCGGCCGGTCGTAGCCTTCCTCGCGCAGCAGCGCCATGACGCGCTGCGCCTTGCCGAGCGCATAGGCGCCGACGATATGGGCGCGTTCGGGGAACAGCGCGACGGAATCGAGGAGCTTGCGCACCTCGCCGCGCGTGTCGGGATGGCGGAAGACCGGCAGGCCGAAGGTCGCCTCCGTGATGAAGACGTCGCAGGGCACGACCTCGTAGGGCAGGCAGGTCGGGTCTTCCGCCCGCTTGTAATCGCCCGACACCACGATGCGGGTGCCTCCCGCCTCGATGGCGATCTGCGCCGAGCCGAGCACGTGGCCGGCGGGCGTGAAGCGCACGGTCGCCTCGCCGATCCGCAGGCTCTCGCCCAAGGGCGCCTCCTGCGTCGATCCGGCGAAGTCCTCGCCGTACCGCACGCCCATGATGAGCAGGGTCTCCCGGGTCGCCAGGACCGAGCGGTGCCCCGAGCGGGCGTGATCCGAATGACCGTGGGTGATCAGCGCCCGCTTCACGGGCCGGACCGGATCGATGTGGAAGTCGCCGAGGGGGCAATAAAGACCCTGCGGGGTCTGGGTGAGGATGTCGGTGGAACGCAGCGCCATGGGTTAAGAATATAGGGTCCGGCCGGTCGATGTCAGATTGGAAGTGTGCTGCGCGCGCTGAAGTTCCCATCCTCAGTCGCTCCGGGAAGATACCTGTCGTCGCCTCCCCGATGTGATGCGGGCCCCGTGCCGGTGATCCCGCTTTCAAGCCTTCTCCACCCTCATCCTGAGGAGGTCGCGCAGCGACCGTCTCGAAGGAGGAACCAGAGAGCACTGAAGCCTCCTTCGAGACGCAGCCTGCGGCTGCTCCTCAGGATGAGGACAGAGGGAGGTTAGACCGTGTTCGACGGCGTGGATGCCGGGCGTGTGTGCTGTGTGAGATGTCAAAGAGCCAGCACCTTCAGGCCCGGAGCCTTGCGGGGCCGGGCTTGAAGGGTCGAGGGGAGGTGCGAGGGCGACCGGCTCGATTGACGATGGTAAGTGGAAGAGCCGGAGGGCGCC
>JAEWKH010000075.1 GCA_023386155.1 Pseudomonadota bacterium | reverse complement strand
TCGCAGAGCTGCATGGCGGAGAGCGCATGCATGGACACGCCGGTGGCCCCGATGGGGTGCCCCTTGGCCTTGAGGCCGCCCGAGGGGTTCACCGGCAGCTTGCCGTCCCGGTTGGTCCAACCTTCCTTAACGGCAATCGCGCCCTGGCCGCGAGGGGTCAGGCCCATCGCCTCGTATTCGATGAGTTCCGCGATGGTGAAGCAATCGTGCGTCTCGACGAAGGAGAGGTCCGTCAGCTGGATGCCGGCCTGGTCGAGGGCGCGCCGCCAGGCTTCCGCGCAGCCCTCGAACTGGACGATGTCGCGCTTCGACATGGGCAGGAAGTCCTGCGCGTGGGCCGTGGCCCGGAAGGCCACCGCGCGCTTCATCCGCAGCGCCGTCTCGGTATCGGCCAGGACCAGCGCGGCGGCGCCGTCGGAGACGAGCGAGCAGTCGGTGCGCTTCAGGGGGCCTACCACGTAAGGATTCTTTTCGCTCTCGGCGCGGCAGAAGTCGAATCCCAGATCCTTGCGCATCTGGGCGTAGGGATTGTCGACGCCGTTCTTGTGGTTCTTGGCGGCGATCATCGCCAGCGCATCGGACTGGTCGCCGTAGCGCTGGAAGTAGGTGCCGGCGATCTTGCCGAACACGCCGGCGAAACCGCCCGGCGTGCCGCCGTCCTCCGGCAGGTAGGAGGCCTTGAGGAGAATGTTGCCGATCTCCGGCCCCGGCGTCGTCGTCATCTGCTCCACGCCGACCACCAGCACGGTCTTGGCGCGTCGCGCCTCGATGGTCTTGATCGCCTGGTGAACGGCGGCCGAGCCCGTCGCGCAGGCATTCTCGACCCGGGTCGCCGGCTTGAACCGGAACCTGTCACTGGCCTGGAAGACCAGGGAGGCGGTGAAATCCTGAGCCGAGAAGCCGCCGTTGAAGTGGCCGAGCACCACCTCGTCCACGTCCTCGGGCCCAAGCCCTGCATGCTCCAGCGCCTCGTTGGCGACGCGGACGATCAGGCTCTCGACGGTCTCGGTGTCGAGCTTGCCGAAGGGGGTATGGGCCCAGCCCACGATGCAGGCAGTCATGGATGTCTCCTCGAGGATTGTCTTGTTGGTGACAAGGTGGCCCTCTTTGGCCCTTTCAGCAAGCCGCGCGATCGATGCCCAGCCCTGCATCCAGGTCTTGAGCTTGGTCCCGTCCTGTCGTTCATCGGTGCATGACGCGAATCACGAGGGACAATTCTCCATGCGCCTGTGTGTCTTCTGCGGGTCCAGCAGCGGCCAGGATCCCATCTACATCGAGACGGCGCGGTCGCTCGGCGAAACCATGGCGGCCCAGGGGATCGATCTGGTCTATGGCGGCGCCTCCGTGGGCCTCATGGGGGCCGTGGCGGATGCCGCCCTCGGGAGCGGCGGCCGCGTGATCGGGGTCATGCCGCAATCCCTGGTGGACAAGGAGATCGCCCATCGCGGATTGAGCGACCTTCGGGTGGTGGGCTCCATGCACGAGCGCAAGGCCCTGATGGCCGAACTCTCGGACGGCTTCATCGCCCTGCCCGGCGGCCTCGGAACCTTCGAGGAACTGTTCGAGGTCTGGACCTGGGCGCAGCTCGGCTATCATCGCAAGCCCTGCGCGCTCCTGAATGCCGACGGCTTTTACGACAAGCTCACGGATTTCCTGGACGACGTGGTCGCACGCGGCTTCGTGAAGCCGATCCACCGCTCCATGCTGATCGTCGAGAACGAGCCGGCGGCTCTCATCGAGGCCGTCCGTGCCTACGAGCCGCCGAAGGTCGACAAGTGGATCAAGGCGGGCGAGCGATGATCGAGATCGTCACGGCTCTCATCCGCGACGAGCGTGGCCATGTTCTGCTCGTCCGCAAGCGCGGAACGACGTGTTTCCTGCAGCCCGGCGGCAAGCGCGAGCCGGGGGAGAGCGACCTGGATGCCCTGGCACGGGAACTGCACGAGGAGCTCGGCTGCAGCATCGTTCCCGGAACCGCGGAAAAACTCGGTACCTTCGAGGCTCCGGCAGCGAACGAACCGGGACAACAGGTGCGGGCCGCAATCTATGCGGCCAGCCTGGAGGGAGATGTCGCCTGCCGGGCCGAGATCGAGGAATATGCCTGGGTCGATCCAAGGGATCCGGGCACCAGGAACCTCGCCCAGCTCACGCGGGACACCGTCCTGCCCCTCGCGCTTTCACGGAACGACCGCGTTCAAGCCTTGTAGGCCCCCACGCCGTCGCCGAGATGCGCGTTGTTCGCCTCGCGGATCCTGGCGGCCTCCTCGTCGTAGAGGAAGGGCAGGAAGGCGAAGCGGCGGCCCTTCGTGACGCGCGACACCGCGTGGAGCAGCGGACAGGAGAACACCACGGCGCCGCCGGGGGGAGCCTTGTAGCTGCGCGGCCCGTATTCCGGGAAGCTGACCTCGCCGCCCTCGAAATCGCCATTGAGATTGATGGAGACCGCGAAGCGGCGATGGGCCGTGCCGCTCGTCGTGTTGTCCCGGTGCGCCCGGAAATGGCCGCCATCCTCCGCCGCGTAGCAGGAGACGATGTAGCGCTCCATGCGCGAGGGCTTGAAGAAATGCACCCGCTCGATCTCAGGGTTGATGCGGCGGATGATCCGGTGCTGCACCTGCTTGATGAGATTCGCGTCCGTGATTGTGTAATCCTTGCGCCGCTTGTGGTTCGGATCGTGCGCCGCGACGGTCTTTCCGTCGACCTCGCGCATGAAGCCCGATTCCTCGCCTCCATGCCGTTCGTAGAGACCGATCAGGTGCCGGCAGAACTCCGGCTCGAACACGTCCGGAATGACCAGCACCGGAGCCGGGATCTCGAAACCGGCGAACTGACTCACCGGCGGCAGGGCTCGCAGGTAGGACATGACCTTCTCACGGTCACTGCCGTCAGCTTCGAACGGAAAGACGGCGCGCACCCGCAAGGTCGGATTGAGCACCATCCAGAAGCGGCGGATCGGGATCTGCGACTGGCCCGGCGTTGCATTGCGCGGGAGCGCGCCGTAGAGGCGCCCGACAGAGCCGTCGAGGTCCCAGAAATGACGGATGCCGGGGATGATCTGCCTCGCCCGCCCGTCCGACTCGTCCGAAGGATCGACGCTGACGCCGAAGAGCGCGATCTTGTCGTCGTCGAACAGGGCGCGATGCTCATCCTGGAACGAAGCCAGGGTCGCGCGCCCGGTCTCGTCGGATCCAGTGCCGTAGAAGCACAGGACGATGTAGCGCCCGGCGGCCGTATCGAAGCTGTACTGTGGATTGCTGGACGAGTTCTGCTTGAACCAGGGAACCGGATCACCGACCTGGAGGATGCGGTAAGCGGGTTGTACCATCTGGGCAGCGGGAGCAGCGACATCGGTCATGAAAAGCGGTTCCGGACACGTTGATACATAAATGTAACATTGTTTGTTATCATGCGCGTGCCGCAGCGACAAGTTAACGTTGCGCCATAAGCAGCAATCCGACCCCGGCGAGGATCAGGAGCATGCCGGCCAGCTCCCGCCGGGTCGTCGCCTGCGCCAGGAAGCGGTGAGACACCGCCTGCGCCATCAGGACCTCGACCAGGGCGAGGGTGCGCACGTTCGCGGCTGTCGTGAGCGCGAAGCCGATGAACCAGAACTGGGATGCCAGCGCCCCGAGAAAGCCGGCCCCCAGGGATGGGCGCCACGCCTTGAAGCTCGCCACCAGGGCCCTGCGGTCGAACAGGCCGAGCCAGACAAGCAGAATGGCCGTTTGCAGGCCCAGTCCCCAGACCAGGGTCGTGGAGGCGCGGATCAGGGGGGAGCCCTCGTCGAGCGACAGGATGGCGCCGCGGAAGCCGATGGCCGCCAGGGCGAAGAATGCCCCCGAAGCGAGGCCGAAAAGGATGGGCTTCAGCCCCGATGAGGTCAGGCTCATGCCCGGCTTCACGGACATGAGCAGAACCCCGGACGTCGCAACCACGATGGCCAGCCCCATGACGGGTGACAGATGGTCGCCCAGGAGCACCAGCCCGAACAGCGCCACCTGGACGGGCTCGGTCTTGGTATAGGCCGTGACCACCGAGAAGGCGCGCTCCCGCATGGCCGCGAGCATGAGGGCCGTGGCGAGAATCTGGGTGACGGCGCCGGTGAGGGCATAGGCCAGAAAGGTCGCGTTGGGCCCTGGAACAAGCTCTCCGGTCACGAGGTTCATCCCGAGCAGGGCCAGGAGCGCGAAGGGAAAGCCGTAGAGGAAGCGGACCTGGGTCGCCCCCACGGTTCCGATCGTTTCGGTCAGGCGCCGCTGGGTGGCGTTACGGCCGGTCTGCGCGGCGGCCGCCGCCAGGGTCACTGGAATCCAGAGAAGGGATGTTGTCATATCGATCTTCAAACCGGGCCGCTCTTGCCACTCTATTGCCACGGATTTCGTTAAGAAGGGCCGTATAAACAACCAAAAACCGCCCAGCCTAGCCAAGGTCTAGGTTTGGGACTAAAACTGGCCCAGCTGACAGGCGGGGCTTGATCGATATCCTCTCCTATCGTTGAACGAAGCCAAGGAGTCGTTCCGCATGAACGTTAGCCGAGCCCTCCGCGCGACAGCCTTTGCCCTTGCCGCTCTCCTGAGCGGGCCGGCTCTGGCCGCCGGCGGTCCTGCTCTGGTCGTCGAGCTCGAATCCGGCCGTGTCCTGCACGCGGAGCGCGCGACCGATCCCTGGTTCCCGGCTTCGATCACCAAGCTGATGACCGCCTATGTGGCCCTCGACAAGGTGCGCTCGGGCCAGATGAGCATGGAGACGCTCCTCACGGTCACCGAAGGCGCCGCTGCCCTGCCCCCGTCCAAGATGGGCTTCAAGCCCGGCACGGCGATCCGTCTCGACAATGCCCTCAAGATCATGATGGTGAAGTCGGCGAACGACGTCGCCGCGACCATCGCCGAGAATATCGGCGGGTCGATCGACGGCTTCGCCGAGTTGATGAACACCCATGCCCAGCGCCTCGGCATGGTCAGCAGCCATTTCGTGAACCCGCACGGCCTCCCGGACGAGCGCAACCAGACCACGGCCCGCGACATGGCGATCCTGGCCCGTGCGCTGCTGCAGGAATTTCCCGACCATAAGGATCTGTTCGATATCGGGGCAGTCCAGTTCGGGCGGCGCATCATGCGCAACACGAACGGCCTGATCGGACGCTATCCCGGGGCCGACGGCATGAAGACCGGCTTCATCTGCTCGGCCGGCTTCAACGTGGTGGCGAGCGCCACGCGCAACGGCCGCCACCTGATCACGGTCGTGCTCGGCGCGCCCTCAGCCAATGAGCGCACGATCAAGGCCGCCGAGCTGTTCGACCGCGGCTTCAGCAGCAAGGTGAACTTCACCAATCCGGAACTCGCCGCGCTCCCTGCCTCGACCAACACCACGCCGCCGGACATGCGCCCGGTCATCTGCGACCGGCGCGGACCGATGCCGCAGGAAGAGGACACGCCGGTCGTTGCAGAGACCGACAGCAACATCCCCAACCTCTTCTCCTCCGAGGTGATGGCCTTTGCCGGAAACACGGGCGAGAAACCGGTGCGCACCGTACTCGGACCCCGGACCGCCGTTCAGCCGGAGCGCGTCTGGATCGGGTTGAATCCTCCTTCCGAGGCCGAGCTCGCCGCCCAGGCGGCCGCGGAAGAGGCCGCCGAGCAGGCCCGCAAGGCGAAGACCAAGAAAGCCACCGCGACCCAGAAGAAGCCGGCCAAGGAGGCCGATTCCAAGGAAGCCGATACGAAGGCATCGGACGACAAGAAGACGGGCGGCAAGGAGCCCGTGAAAGCCACGGCCAAGGGCAAGGAGCAGTCCCGCGACAGCGTTGCCGTCAAGCCGGTGACCGGCTCGTCCAAGCCTGCGGCCAAGACCCCGGCCGACACGAAGGCAAAGACCCCGCAGAAGGCCGATGCCGCGGGGAAGCCCAAATCCGTCGCGAACTGATCGGCGAGACGGCACATCTTCCGCAACGCCCGGTCACCGACCGGGCGTTTTGCTTGCTCCCTTGCTTTTGCGGCTGATCCGCGCGAACGGTGCGGGTACCAAAGCACAATGCACGAATGACCCACTCCTCCTCTCCCGCCAATGGCCTGATCTTCGCCCTCGCGTCAGCCAGCCTCTACGGATTCAACATCGTCTATGCGCGCCTGGCCTCCTTCGCGGGGGCCAGCGGCTCGGCCATCGTGGTTTACCGCGTCCTCCTGATGCTGGTGCTGGTCGGCATCGCCGTGGCGGTCACGCGGCAATCGCTCGCCATGGCGCGCGAGGAACGGGGAAAGCTCCTCCTCCTCGGCGTCTCCAGCGCCCTTCAGGGCATCTGCTATCTTTCGTCCGTTGCCTTCATTCCGGTGACGGTCGCGGCCGTCGTGTTCTACACCTATCCCATCATCATCGTCCTCACGAGCCCCTTCGTGGAGAAGACGCCGCTGACGCCGGCTCTCGTCGGGGTCGTCGGGGTCGCGACCCTCGGCGTCTGCCTCGTGGTGGGGCCCGCCTTTTCGGATCTCGACTGGCGGGGCCTGGCCCTCGCCTTCGGGGCCAGCATCACCACGGCCATCCAGTTCTTCACCGCGGCGCGCTGCAACAGGACGGGCGTGGTGGCGAAGGTGTTCTGGGTTCAGCTGGTCATCCTGCCCACCGCGATCCTCATCAGCCTCGCGGCGGGACAGTTCGCGCCGCCGTCGATCCTGGCCCTCGCGCCCTTCGCCGTCACGATGACGATCGCCGGCTACATTGGCGGGTTCGTGCTGCAGTTCCTGGCGCTGGGACGCATTCCGGCCGTCGCGGCGGGGATCGTCTATTGCGCCGAGCCGCTGGTGGCGGCTCTGGCCTCCGCCCTCATCCTGAACGAGACCCTGACTCCGCTGCAAATCTCCGGTGGCGCTCTTGTGCTCGCGGCGATCATCGCCAACGTTCTGCTGGAACAGCGACGCCTGAAGGCCGGCCCCCTGGTGCCGGTTACGGATTGAACCATGACGACCATGACCCCTCCTGCCCCGATCCCGCTCACCATCCTCACCGGTTTCCTAGGTTCCGGGAAAACGACGCTGCTCAACCGGCTTCTGAAGGACCCGGCGCTGCAGGACACGGTGGTCATCATGAACGAGTTCGGGGAAATCGGGCTCGATCACCTGCTGGTGGAGACCGTCGACGAGGGCATGGTGCTGCTCTCCGCGGGCTGCCTCTGCTGCACCGTGCGCGGGGACCTGATCGCGACCCTCGAGGATCTCCTGCGCAAGCGCGACAATGACCGCATCCTGCCGTTCAGGCGCGTGATCATCGAGACCACCGGCCTGGCCGATCCGGCGCCGATCCTCCATGCCGTGCTCTACCACCCCTATCTTTCGATGCGCTACGCGGTCGAAGGCGTGGTGACGGTGGTGGATGCGGTCAATGGCTCCGCCACCCTGGACGCGCACCGCGAAGCCGTGAAGCAGGCCGCCGTCGCCGAGCGGATCGTCATCGCCAAGACGGATCTCGTTCAGGACCCGGACACCATCGCCCGGCTGCGCGCGAGACTCCACCAGCTCAATCCCGGCGCCGCTCTCCTCGAAGCGGATGCTCCGGCCGAGGCAGTCGTGTCGGGCGGCCTCTTCGGTCTCGACGGCAAGATCGCCGACGTGGCCGAGTGGCTGAAGACGGAGGCCGTGGAGGAGGCGGAGCGTGAGAGCCATGCTGGCCAGCACGGCCACCACCATCACGGCCACGGTCATCACCATCATCATCACGACGTGAACCGGCACGACGAGAGCATCCGCGCCTTCTGCCTCACCAGCGATCAGCCGATCCGCCAGGGCACGCTCGACATGTTCCTGGATCTCCTGCGCTCGTCACAGGGCGCGAAGCTCTTGCGCGTGAAGGGCCTCGTGGCCCTGGCCGAAGATCCGGAGCACCCGGTCGTCATCCACGGCGTGCAGCACGTGATCCACGTTCCTGCCGTGCTGCCGCGCTGGCCGAGCGAGGATCGGCGCAGCCGCATCGTCTTCATCGTCGACGATCTGGAGCGCGAGACCGTGGAGAAGCTCTGGAACGCCTTCCTCGGCCGCCCCGCCGTCGATCAGCCCGATGCGGCGGCGTTGTCGGATAATCCGCTGTCTCTACGGCGTTAGCAAAAAGTGGAGCATCGGACCCAAAAGTGCCAATCCACTTTTGGGTCCGATGCTCTCGATCTGTTTCCACTTGCGTGGAATCAGCTCTCTTCCTTTTTGCGCCCCATTTTTTGACGGCGAACCGGATCCACTTCGCCGAAAAAGGCTCTAAGCCGCCATCTGCGAGCGCTGCGCCCAGCCGGTCATGGAGCGCTCCGCATAGGCCGTGAACGCGTACATGATGACGCCGAGGACCGCGAGAACCAGAAGGGAAGCCCAGACGAGAGGCACCTCGAAGGCCGCCGAGGCCCGCGTGAGAAGGTTGCCGATGCCTACGTTCGAGGCGTTCTGCTCGCCGATCACAGAGCCTACATAGGCGAGCGTGATCGCCACTTTGAGCGAGCCGAAGAAATACGGCATGGCGCGGGGGACGCCGACCTTGAACACGATGTCGCGCTTCGAGGCGCCGAGCGCCCGCAGAACGTCCTCCATTTCCGGCTCCACCGTCGCGATGCCGGTCGCGACATTCACCACGATGGGAAAGAACGAGATCAGGAAGGCGGTCATCACCGGCGGCACCCAGCCGACGCCGAACCAGAAGACGAGGATCGGCACCACGGCCACTTTCGGGATCGAGTTGAAGCCGACCAGCAGCGGATAGGTGCCCGCATTGATGAGCCGCGAGGATCCGAGCACCATGCCGAGCAGCAGGCCGAACCCGACCGCAAGGCCGAAACCAGCCAGCGTCATCCAGAGCGTATGCATGGCGTGATAGGCGAGCTGGTTCCGGTACTCCCACACAGCGAGCAGAATCGTCGAGGGCGTCGGCAGGATGAAGCTCGAAATCCTCAGGACATGACAGAGGGCCTCCCACAGGGCGAAGAAGCCGATGGTGAAGACCCAGGGTGCAAGGGCGAGCTGATTCTTGGCTTTCATGGGTCTCTCAAGCCGCCTGGCGCGCCTGCGCGATGTGGCCGCGCAGTTCATGGACGAGAGCGGAGAATTCAGGCGTGTAGGTGATTTCGAGATCGCGCGGCCGCGGGAACTCTACGGTTCGCTCGGCGACGATCCGGCCCGGGCGCGCGCTCATGCAGAAGATCCGGTCCGCCAGGAAGGCGGCCTCGCGCAGGTCGTGGGTGACGAGGATGATCGTGACCTTCTGCGCCGCATGCAGATCGCGCATCACGCACCACAATTCCTCGCGGGTGAAGCTGTCGAGCGCACCGAAGGGCTCGTCGAGCATCAGGAGCTTCGGCTCGTGGATCAGCGCGCGGCACAGGGAGGCGCGCTGCTGCATGCCGCCCGAGAGCTGCCAGGGAAACTTGTGCCCCTGTCCTTTCAGGCCGACCTGGGCCAGAAGGCCCTCAGCCTTGGCCACGTACTCCGCCTTGTGGCGGCGCAGCCGCGAGCGGTGCGGCTGAACGATCTCGAGAGGCAGGAGAATGTTGTCGAGGGTCGTGCGCCACGGCAGCATGGTCGGGTTCTGGAAAGCCATGCCGGCAAGCTTGACCGGCGCTCCCACCTGCTTGCCATCGACGATCACCGTTCCCTCGCGGGGGAACTGCAAGCCGGTGGCGAGCTTCATGAGAGTGGACTTGCCGCAGCCCGAAGGGCCGACGATGGCGGCGAACTCACCCTCGTTCACCCTGAGATTCAGGTTCTGGACTGCGGGCAGGCCGTCCTCGGCCCGCGCATAGACGTGGGTCACGTCGTGGATGTCGACGAAGGGTTTCATGGGAAGAAGCCGTTGCGAACAAAAAGCCCGGCTGGTTCGGCAGCCGGGCTGAAGGACATCAGTTCACCTTGCGCTGATCGGCGGCAGGGAGGAACTCCTCGGTGAACACGGCCTCCACCGTGGGCTTGTTCTTGTAGGTGAAGGTCAGGCCGATCTGGTCGAGGGCCTTGGCGAAGCGCTCCTTGTCGATGCCGCCGAAGCCGTTCTCCTTCACCCAGGGGGTGATCATGTTCTGCTCCAGCACCATCTTGAGACGCTCGAGCTCCACGTCCTTCTTGGCCACGTCGTTGCGCTTGATGACCGAGTCGACCGCGCTCGACGGATCCTTCACCGTATCCTGAACGCCCTTCATGATCGCTCGCAGCAGGCCCTTCACCGCCTCCGGCTTCTCCTGCGCGAATTTCTGCGACACCATGATGGTATTGCCGTAGAGATCGACGCCGTAATCGCTCATGAGCATCACGACGATGTCCTCCGCAGGAACGCCGCGGGATTTCAGGTTGATGTAGGATGACATCGAGAAGCCGAACACCGCATCGACTTCGCCCTGCGCCAGCATCGGCTCGCGAACCGGGAAGCCCACGTTCTCGAACTTCATGGTGGAGTCGTCGATCTTGTTGACCGCCTTGAAGATCGGCCATTGCGCATAGGCGCCGTCGGCCGCCGGAGCGCCGAACTTCCTGCCCTGCAGGCTCGATACCTCCTTGGTGATGCCGCGGCTCTTGCGCCCGATGATGGCGAAGGGCGGACGGTCGTAGATGACCATCACGGCCTTGATGTCGGTGCCGGGATTCTCGTCGCGGAAGCGCACGAGGGAGTTCACGTCGCCGAAGCCCACGTCATAGGTGCCCGAGGCGACGCGGGAGATCGGCTCGCGGGAGCCCGCCGCCGGGTCGATCGTCACATCGAGCCCCTCCTCCTTGAAATAGCCCTTGTCGATGGCGACCGCGAAGGGGGCTGCCGGGCCTTCCCAGCGCCAGTCCAGGGAGAAGCGCACCGGAGTCTGAGCCTGGACCGCCGCGGATCCGAGGAGCATGGCGGCTCCGGCCAGTCCTCCCCTGATCCAACCCGCCTTTGCCGAACGATCCGCAGCCATCATCGTCACCTCTGTTATTGTCGCCAGGACCTTATGGCGCCCATTTTGGCGGCCTGCCCGGTTCTTGACCATGCAAGCAGAACGGGGGCGGGGGTCAAGTCTCTTGCCGCGGCACCTCTGCCCTCAGGGCCGTCAATTGACGAAAAATTGAGCAGGAATTCTCGAGCCGGCGCCTCTTGAAGGCTGTGAATGCCCTCCCCACGTTGGACCCTATCGGTGACCGGGCCCCTCTGGCAGGACGTAAGCTTACGCCTGTGATGTCGGAGCCGATGCTTGAACAGAAGCAATCATAGGTCCGGTTATGCCAGAATTCCTGCTCATGGAATGGCTGGGGAAGCCCGTCTGGATGTGGACGGCTTTCCTGAGCCTTGTCGTTTTTCTCCTCGCTTTCGATCTCGGTGTCCTGAACAGGAAGGACAGGGAGCTCGGCGTGAAGGAGAGCCTCCTGCTGTCCGCCTTCTATATCGGCATCGCGACGCTCTTCGGCGCCTATATCTGGTGGTCGTTCGAAACGGGCCTGCTGGTGACCGAAGACGGCACCCACGCGGGCATCTCCTACTTCACGGGCTTCTTCATCGAGAAGTCCCTGTCGATCGACAACGTCTTCGTGATCTCGCTGATCTTCAGCTATTTCGCGATCCCGCGAAAATACCAGTATCGCGCCCTCGTGTGGGGCATCATCGGCGTCATCGTTCTGCGCGGCATCATGATCGCACTGGGTGCGGCCCTGGTGCAGGAATACGCCTGGATGCTCTATCTCTTCGGCGCCTTCCTCATCGCGACGGGCATCAAGATGCTGATCGTGCCCGAGAGCGATCCCGATATCGAGAAGAACCCGCTGGTCCGCTTCCTGCGCTCGCATATGCGAGTGACGAACCGCCTGCACGATCAGCACTTCTTCGTGCGAGAACCCGATCCGAAGACGGGCAGGATCGTGACCTGGGCGACGCCGCTCTTCCTGGCCCTGGTGGTGATCAACGTGGCCGACCTGATCTTCGCGGTCGATTCGGTGCCGGCGATCTTCGCCATCACCACGGACACCTTCGTGGTCTACACGGCCAACATCATGGCGATCCTCGGCCTGAGGGCGCTCTACTTCGCGCTGGCCGCCATGGTGCACCGGTTCCACTACCTGAAATACGCCCTGGCGCTGGTGCTCGTCTTCATCGGCGGCAAGATCTTCTGGAACCAGTTCGTGGGCAAGCTCGATCCCACCATCTCACTGGGCGTGACCCTCGCCCTGATCGTCGGCGGCGTGGTCTACTCGCTCTGGAAGACGAAGGATGAGCCGAAGGCGATTTCCGGCTAGAGCATTTTTCGGCGAAGTGGATCCGGCTCGCCGAGGATTCAAGAACGGAGGAGGCGGATTCAAGCCGCCTCCTTTACGGCTACACCGGCAGCATCCCGTCGCTCTTCACCTCCTCCATCACCGCATAGGTGCGCGTCTCCTTCACGCCCGGGAGCGCCAGGAGGATCTCGCCGAGGAAGTGGCGATAGGCGGCCATGTCGGCCACGCGGGTCTTCACCAGATAGTCGAACCCGCCCGCCACCATGTGGCATTCGAGAACCTCGGGAGCCCGCTTCACCGCCGCGGCGAACTTCTCGAACACGTCCGGCGTCGTCTTGTCGAGGGACACCTCCACGAAGACCAGGAGTTCGAGGCCGAGCCGATGGGGATCGAGCCTCGCGCCGTAGCCGGCGATGACCCCCTCCCGCTGAAGCCGCTTCACGCGCTCGCCCGTGGATGTGGGCGACAATCCTACCTTCTCGGCAAGCTCCACGGTGGCGATGCGGCCGTCGGCCTGGAGGGCTTTGAGGATCTTGCGATCGATCCGGTCCAAATCCGTCATTTTCACGGCACCATAAGTTTTCTTCCGTCGTTCATAAGGCAAACCTGACGATTTTGCCATCGAAACCCGGATCGAGCGCTCATATATTCCAGGAAACGTCCAGAGGAATTTCCATGAGCTCAGCCCCCAACGCCGCCACGACCTTCAACCCACCTTTCGCGGAAGACGACAAGGCCGTCGCGGCCCGGCTCCTCGTCGATTCGCGACTTTCCCCGGAGGGCGAAAAGCGTGTGGACGAGCAGGCCACCCGCCTGATCGAGGCGATCCGCGCCAAGGGCGGCGGGCTCGGCGGCGTCGAGGAGATGCTGCGGGAATATGCCCTCTCCACGAAGGAAGGCCTCGCCCTCATGGTTCTCGCCGAGGCCCTGCTGCGGGTGCCCGATGCCGCCACCGCCGACCGGCTGATCGAGGACAAGCTGGGCCAGGCCGATTTCGCCGGCCATGAGGCGAAGTCCGACGCCTTCCTCGTCTCGGCCTCGGCCTGGGCCCTCGGCATCACGGCGCGGATCATCCAGCCCGGCGAAACGCCGGAGAGCATTCTCGGCCAGCTCACCAAGCGTCTCGGCCTGCCCGCCGTGCGGACGGCCACCCGTCAGGCCATGCGGGTGATGGGCAACCATTTCGTGCTCGGCCAGACCATCGAGGAGGCCCTCAAGCGCGCCACCTCGTCCAAGGGCCGGGTCTACCGCTATTCCTTCGACATGCTCGGCGAAGGCGCCCGCACGGCCGAGGATGCGCGACGCTATTTCGAGTCCTACGCCTCCGCCATCGACGCCATCGGCCACTCCGCGGGCAACGAGCCGCTGCCGAATCGCCCCGGCATCTCGGTGAAGCTTTCGGCGCTTCATCCGCGCTATGAGGCCACGAGCCGCGAGCGCGTCATGCGCGAGCTGGTGCCGCTCGTGATCGAGCTGGCCCAGCAGGCGAAATCCTACGACCTCAACTTCACCGTCGATGCCGAGGAAGCCGACCGGCTGGAGCTGTCGCTCGAGGTGATCGAGGCCGTGCTCGCCGATCCGTCGCTTGCCGGCTGGAAGGGCTTCGGGCTCGCGATCCAGGCCTATCAGAAGCGCGCCGGCTCGGTGATCGATGCCATCGCGGCCATGGCCGAGCGCTACGACCGCCAGCTCATGGTGCGCCTCGTGAAGGGCGCCTATTGGGACACGGAGGTGAAGCGCGCCCAGGAGCGCGGCCTCGACGATTATCCCGTCTTCACCCGCAAGGCGATGACGGATCTGCACTACATGGCCTGCGCCGAGAAGATGCTGTCCCTGCGCCCCCGCGTCTACCCGCAATTCGCCACGCACAATGCGCTCACGGTCGCGTCCATCATCGAGCGCGCCGGAGGCACGGAGGGCTACGAGTTCCAGCGCCTGCACGGCATGGGCGAGGCGCTCTATGCGCGGCTTCTGGAAGACAGGCCGGGGCTCGCCTGCCGGGCCTATGCGCCGGTGGGCGGCCATCGCGATCTTCTGGCCTATCTCGTGCGCCGCCTGCTGGAGAACGGAGCCAACTCCTCCTTCGTGTCGGTGGCGGCCGACACCAGCGTCCCGATCCAGTCCCTCCTGAAGCGTCCGGCCGACATCATCGTGTCGGCCGACAAGGCGCGCCATCCCAAGCTTCCCCTGCCGCGCGATCTCTATGGACCCGAGCGCGCCAATTCGAGGGGCGTGGAGTTCGGCCATCGCGCCTCGCTCGATGCGCTTCTCGCCGAGATCAGGAAAGGCGGGCAGCAGAGCTTCAAGGCCGAGCCGCTGATCGACGGCAAGGCGGCGTCCGGCCCGGCGCGTCCGGTCATCAGCCCGATCGATGCCAGCACCGTGGCGGGTCACGTCACCGAGGCCACGACCGAAGTGGCCGACCGCGCCATGGCGGCGGCGCATTCCGGTTTCGGGCCCTGGAGCCGCACGGACGCGAACACCCGCGCCAAGGCGCTTCAGCGCGCCGCCGACCTGCTGGAGGAACGGCGCGGTGCGCTGCTCCATCTCCTGCAGGTCGAGGCCGGCAAGACCCTCGACGATGCGCTCTCCGAAGTGCGCGAGGCCGTTGATTTCCTGCGCTATTACGCGGTTCAAGGCCGTACCCTCTTCGGCGCAGGCGAGACGATGCCGGGACCGACGGGCGAGAGCAATGTGCTGCGGCTTCGCGGGCGCGGCGTGTTCGTGGCGATCTCGCCCTGGAACTTCCCGCTCGCGATCTTCCTCGGCCAGGTCAGCGCCGCCCTGATGGCGGGCAATTCCGTCGTGGCCAAGCCCGCCGAGCAGACGCCGCTGATCGCGGATCTCGCCATACGCATCCTGCATGAGGCGGGCGTGCCGAAGACGGCGCTCCATCTCGTGCCGGGCGACGGCCGCGTCGGCGCGCGCCTCGTCGAGCACAGGGATGTGGCCGGCGTGGTCTTCACCGGGTCGACCGAGGTGGCGCGCATCATCAACCGGACGCTTGCCAGCAAGGACGCCGCCATCGTGCCGCTGATCGCGGAGACCGGCGGCATCAACGCCATGATCGTCGACGCGACCGCTCTGCCCGAGCAGGTGGCCGACGACGTGGTGATGTCGGCGTTCCGCTCAGCCGGCCAGCGCTGCTCGGCGCTGCGCCTTCTCTGCGTGCAGGACGATGTTGCCGACCGGATGATCGAGATGATCGCCGGCAATGCCCGTGAGCTGAAGATCGCCGATCCGCGCGAGATCTCGACCCATGTCGGCCCGGTGATCGACCGCGAGGCGAAGGACAAGCTCGATGCTCATATCGAGGCGATGAAGCGTTCCGCGAAGGTGCATTATGCCGGCGAGGCGCCCGCGACAGGCACCTACGTGGCGCCGCAGATCTTCGAGCTCAACAGGCCGCACGATCTGGCGCAGGAGGTGTTCGGCCCGGTGCTGCACGTGGTGCGTTACAAGGCAGGACGTCTGAACGAGGTCATCGAAGCCATCGAAAGCACGGGCTATGGCCTGACCCTCGGCGTCCACTCGCGCATCGATGCGACCGTGGAGCGGGTCGTCCAGGCCTTGTCCGTGGGCAACGTCTACGTGAACCGCAACATGATCGGCGCCGTCGTCGGCGTGCAGCCCTTCGGCGGGCACGGCCTTTCCGGCACCGGCCCGAAGGCCGGCGGCCCCCATTATCTCCTGCGCTTCGCCACCGAGCAGACGGTCACGATCAACACGGCGGCGGCGGGCGGCAACGCGAACCTGATCGCGATGGGGGAGTGACAGCACGAGCTCCCGATCTCCCTCTCCCGGGCGGGAGAGGGTTGGGGTGAGGGAAGGCAAGGGCCGGATAAAATGCAGTGGGTGAAATGCGGCAGCGGCGATGCTGGCGCCTAACGGGGTGAGCGTCCCGCCCTCACCCCTGCCCCTCTCCCGCCCGGGAGAGGGGAAAAGGTGCGCTGAATACGAACGTCCGAACCCTTTCCCATGGTCCGCCGCGATACCACCACAGATCCAGGCCGACCGCCTCGGCCTGGAATGTCCGGAAGCCCTCGCTCAGCTCCTCCAGGAGGGCCCTGGCCTGAGTGGGATCGACCTTATTCTGCACCGTCACATGCGGCCGGTGGTTCTGCCGGTCCTGCGGTGTGAGCCAGTCATTCCATTGCAAGGCAAGATCTCGGCGCAGCTGCGCCAGTTCAGCGGCTTCAAGCGTATAGGCGACGCCGCGTCCGAGAGAACGCAGGCCTTTGACGTCGAGCGGGAATGGATGCTCACGTGAGGCACGGGTCTCGATGTCGTGCTGAATGAGGGCGAGGTGTTCACCCGGCAGAGCATGAAACAGCGTGAGGTGCGCCGGGATGAAGTTTCGCGCTCGTGGAAAGTAGCGGCGCCGCTGTTCATCGAAAAAGACGAAGGAACGCTCGTCGAACCGGAGCGTGAGGATGAGCGGCGCCAGAGGGTCCATAAAAAGAAAAACCCGGCTCGGGGCCGGGTTGTTTCAGTTTCAGTAGTTCAAGGCCGCCTTGGCCTCGCGCAACTGCGCGATGGCCGATTCGGCCGCGTGCTTGGCCGCCGGCTCGTTGGTGGCATCGTAGTGCATCTCGGCTGTCAGGATCTCCTGGTCGAGGATGTCCTGGGTCAGCTCTTCCTCGGGAAGGGCGCGCTCGGCCAGAACCGTGAGGCCGTTCTGGTTGACGTCGGCGAAGCCGCCGCGGACCAGGATTCGCCGTCCGTTGCCGGGATTGCTGGTAATGACGAGGAACCCGGTCTTGAGGGTGGTCATCACCGGCGAGTGGCCGGCCAGAACCGTCATGTCGCCCTCGGTCGCCGGCAGCACGACCGCGTCGACCTCGCCGGAGAACAGCACGCGCTCGGGAGAGACGAGTTCGAAATTGAAGGTAGCCATCTGAGCTCCTCGTCATCCCGATCGGCGATCGGGAGTCGTTTGGGAGATACGCTTGGACAAGAACGTCCCGGAGGGCGCAATCGCGCTCCGGGACGATTTCAGGATGGATTAAGCCGCTTCGGCCGCGAGGCGCTGGGCCTTCTCGACGGCCTCCTCGATGCTGCCGACCATGTAGAAGGCAGCTTCAGGCAGGTGATCGTACTGGCCTTCCACGAGACCTTTGAAGCCCTTGATGGTGTCTTCGAGAGCGACGAGCTTGCCCGGCGAACCGGTGAAGACTTCGGCCACGAAGAAGGGCTGCGACAGGAAGCGCTCGATCTTGCGGGCGCGGGCCACGGTGAGCTTGTCCTCTTCGGAGAGCTCGTCCATGCCCAGGATCGCGATGATGTCCTGAAGCGACTTGTAGCGCTGCAGGATCTGCTGAACCGAACGCGCCACGTTGTAGTGCTCTTCGCCGAGAATCGCGGCGGACAGCATGCGCGAGGTCGAGTCGAGCGGGTCCACCGCCGGGTAGATGCCCTTCTCGGCGATCGAACGCGACAGCACGGTCGTGGCGTCGAGGTGGGCGAAGGAGGTGGCCGGCGCCGGGTCGGTCAGGTCGTCGGCCGGCACGTAGATGGCCTGAACCGAGGTGATCGAGCCCTTGTTCGTGGTGGTGATGCGCTCCTGCAGCATGCCCATGTCGGTGGCGAGCGTCGGCTGATAGCCCACCGCCGAAGGGATACGGCCGAGAAGCGCCGACACTTCGGAGCCGGCCTGCGTGAAGCGGAAGATGTTGTCCACGAAGAACAGCACGTCCTGGCCCTGGTCGCGGAAGTTCTCGGCGACCGTGAGGCCGGTGAGCGCGACTCGGGCGCGGGCACCCGGGGGCTCGTTCATCTGGCCGTAGACGAGAGCGCACTTGGAGCCTTCGCCGCCGCCATGCTTGTTCACGCCCGACTCGATCATCTCGTGATAGAGGTCGTTGCCCTCGCGGGTGCGCTCGCCGACGCCGGCGAACACGGAATAGCCGCCGTGGGCCTTCGCGACGTTGTTGATGAGCTCCATGATGAGCACGGTCTTGCCGACGCCCGCGCCGCCGAACAGGCCGATCTTACCGCCCTTGGCGTAGGGAGCGAGCAGGTCGACGACCTTGATGCCGGTGACGAGGATCTGGGCCTCGGTGGCCTGCTCGGCATAGCTCGGAGCGGGCTGGTGGATGGCGCGGACGCCCTGTGCCGGGATCGGGCCAGCTTCATCAACCGGCTCGCCGATCACGTTCATGATACGGCCGAGCGTTCCGTCGCCGACCGGCACCGAGATCGGCGCGCCCGTGTCGGTGACGGGCTGGCCACGGACGAGGCCTTCGGAGGTGTCCATGGCGATGCAGCGCACGGTGCTCTCGCCGAGCTGCTGGGCCACTTCGAGAACGAGGCGGTTGCCGCCGTTCGTGGTCTCGAGAGCGTTGAGGATCTCCGGCAGGTGACCGTCGAACTGGACGTCGACGACGGCGCCGATGACCTGGGTGATGTGACCGACCTTGCTGTCGGGAGTAGCGGTTTTAGCCATGTGAGGCTCCTCTCGGATTCGTCAGAGCGCCTCGGCGCCCGAAATGATTTCGATCAGTTCCTTGGTGATCATCGCCTGACGCGACCGGTTGTAGGTCATCGTCTGCTTCTTGATCATCTCGCCCGCGTTGCGGGTCGCGTTATCCATGGCGCTCATGCGGGCGCCCTGTTCGGAAGCGGCGTTCTCAAGCAGCGCGCGGAAGATCTGCACCGTGAGGTTCCGCGGCAGGAGCGTCGCCAGGATCTCGCCTTCCTCGGGCTCGTACTCGTAGACCGCGTCGGTGGAGCCGGCGCTGGCCTCGATCTGGGCCGGGATGATCTGCTGCGCCGTCGGGATCTGGGCGATCACCGAACGGAAGCGCGAGTAGAACAGCGTGGCGACATCGAACTCGCCGGCCTCGAAGCGGGCGAGCACCTTCTGGGCGATCATCTCACCCTGCTCGAAGCCGATCTGGCGCACCGAGCGCAGGTCGATGAGCTCAATGATCTGCTCGGCGAACTGGCGACGCAGGATGTCGTAGCCCTTCTTGCCGACGCAGATGATCTTGACCGTCTTGCCTTCCGCGAGCAGCCGGCTGGCATGATCGCGGGCAAGACGCGCGATCGACGAGTTGAACGCCCCGCACAGGCCGCGCTCCGCGGTGCAGACGACAAGCAGGTGAACACGGTCGGAACCGGTGCCTGCCAGAAGACGCGGCGTGTCGGGCCCGACGGTGATGCCGGACGCGAGGTTGCCGAGCACCACGGCCATGCGCTCCGCATAGGGACGCGCGGCCTCCGCCGCGCTCTGCGCACGGCGCAGCTTCGCGGCGGCCACCATCTGCATGGCCTTGGTGATCTTCTGCGTCGCCTTGACCGAGGCGATGCGGTTACGAAGGTCTTTTAAGCTCGGCATCGAGCGTCCCTACCCTCTCCGGAAACCCGGCTGGATCTTGCGAGAACGGAAGTCTTTACGAGAAAGACTTGGCGTAGTTCTGGACGACGTCCTTGAGCTTCGCTTCCGAGTCGCTCGACAGGTCCTTCGAAGCGCGGATGGCATCGAGGAGATCGGCATGCTTGCCGCGCAGCAGCGACAGCAGACCGTCCTCGAACGCGCGCACCCGGTTGAGCGGAAGCGCATCGAGGTAGCCGTTCACGCCGGCATAGATCACGGCGACCTGCTCTTCCATCTTCAGCGGCGAGAACTGCGGCTGCTTCAGGAGCTCGGTCAGGCGCGACCCGCGGTTCAGCAGGCGCTGCGTCGTAGCGTCGAGATCGGAGCCGAACTGGGCGAAGGCCGCCATCTCGCGGTACTGCGCCAGCTCGCCCTTGATCTTGCCCGCGACCTTCTTCATCGCCTTCGTCTGGGCCGAGGAGCCCACGCGCGACACCGAGAGGCCGACGTTCACCGCCGGGCGGATGCCCTGGTAGAACAGGTCCGTCTCGAGGAAGATCTGGCCGTCGGTGATCGAGATCACGTTGGTCGGGATGTAGGCCGACACGTCGTTGGCCTGCGTCTCGATGACCGGCAGAGCGGTGAGCGAGCCCGAGCCGTTCTCCTCGTTGAGCTTCGCAGCGCGCTCGAGCAGGCGGGAGTGCAGGTAGAACACGTCGCCCGGATAAGCCTCGCGGCCCGGAGGACGACGGAGCAGGAGCGACATCTGACGGTAGGCGACGGCCTGCTTGGACAGATCGTCATAGGTGATCACGGCATGCATGCCGTTGTCGCGGAAGTACTCGCCCATGGCGCAGCCGGCGAAGGGAGCCAGGAACTGCATCGGGGCCGGATCGGACGCGGTGGCCGCGACGATGATGGAATATTCCAGGGCGCCGTTCTCTTCGAGAACCTTCACGAACTGGGCCACCGTGGAGCGCTTCTGGCCGATGGCGACATAGACGCAGTAGAGCTTCTGGCTCTCGTCGTCGCCCTGGTTCAGCGGCTTCTGGTTGAGGATCGTGTCGAGAGCAATCGCGGTCTTGCCGGTCTGACGGTCACCGATGATCAGCTCGCGCTGGCCGCGGCCGACCGGGATCAGGGCGTCGATCGACTTGAGGCCCGTCGCCATCGGTTCGTGCACCGACTTGCGCGGAATGATGCCGGGAGCCTTCACGTCCACGCGGCGGCGCTCGGTGGCCTGGATCGGACCCTTGCCGTCGATGGGGTTGCCGAGCGCATCGACGACGCGGCCGAGCAGGCCCTTGCCGACCGGCACGTCCACGATGGCGCCGGTGCGCTTCACGGTCTGGCCCTCGGCGATCTCGCGGTCGGAGCCGAACACCACGACGCCGACGTTGTCGGTCTCGAGGTTGAGGGCCATGCCGCGCACGCCGCTCTCGAATTCGACCATCTCGCCGGCCTGGACCTTGTCGAGGCCGTAGCAACGGGCAATGCCGTCACCGACGGACAGGACCTGCCCGACTTCGGTGACTTCAGCCTCGGTACCGAAGTTCTTGATCTGCTCTTTGAGGATCGCGGAGATCTCAGCGGCTCGAATGTCCATCAGCGGACCTCTTTCATCGCTAGACGAATGGAATTGAGTTTGGTGCGCACCGAGGCATCCACCATGCGGGACCCCATCTTCACGATGAGACCGCCGATGAGGCTCGGGTCGATTTTGACGTCGACAGCAACGTCAGCCTTGGCGACGTCGCGCAGCGCCGCCTTGATTTCGTTCAGGACCGTGTCGGACGGCGCCTCCGCCAGGGTGACCTGCGCCTGGACGATGCCCTTGGCGTCGGAGACCATATTCTGGAAGGCGCGGATCATGTCGGGGAGCGCGAAGAGCCGGCGCTTGGACGCCACGAGCCGGATGAAATTGCCCGAAAGGCCCGAAAGGCCGGCCTTGTCGAGAATGGCCCCGATCGCGCCCGACTGCTCTTCAGTCGTGAAAATGGGGTTGGAGATCAGGCGCCGCAGATCTTCGCTGCCGCGGATCAGCTGATCGAAGCGGGCGAGGTCGCCGGCGACGGCGTCCACGGCATTCGCTTCCCGAGCGAGTTCGAACAGCGCCGAAGCGTAGCGCATTGCTACGCCCGACAGGAGGGGTCCTTCTTGCGAACCGCTTTGCGCCACGTAACCGTCTCTCTCGTGTCTTAACGGGCCTCGGACCGGGACAGCCTGCGATGAGGCTCTCGGGAAACCCGTCAGGTGTGGAAATGAGCCCGAGGCGGAAGCCTTCTCCGCCCGTCAGGCGAGGGTGCACTAGCATGGGTTCTTCCGAGGCGCAAGGCGAGCTGGGCCCTGTCTGGCCGGGAAAAAACCGGGCTATCGGTCAAGGTTAAAGCCTAAAGCTCCAGGGTCGCCACTTCGCAGTTGGCGAGGGACTGCCCCGTAAGCCTGCTGAAGAAGGTGCCGTGCCCGACGACGGCGATCATCGTCTCCGGCCGTCCGGCGAGCCAGAAGCGGAACCGTTCGACCCGTTCCTCGAACAGATGGGGAGGCTCGTAGACGAAGCCCCGCTCGTTCACCTCGCCCTCGCTGTGCCACCAGACCTCGTCCAGGTGCCCGAAATGCAGGTGCGGGAAGTCCCTGGAGAGCTGGGAGACGGCGCGGCCCACATCGCAGCTGCTCTCCAGATACTCGCGGTGGAGGCATTCCACGAGGATCGGCGGCCCGGCCGGATGGGCTCCGAACAGGCCCATGGTGGTCTGGATCGCCCGGGTCAGCGGCGAGGTCACGACGAGCTCATAGGCGTGCCGCCGCAGCTCCGGCGCCCGCTCGGCCACCTGGCGCTGGCCGAGTTCGGTGAGAGGCGCATCGAAATGCAGCGGATCCTCGCCGAATTCGGCGAAATGGGCATTGAACGTGGATTGGCCGTGGCGGATGCAGTGGACGATCTTGGTCATGGTGCCTGTCTTGATGATGCGCTCTCGCTTGATCACAAAAAGCTCTGCGGGTCCACGTCGATGGACACGCGGGTATTGCCGCGGATCTTGGGGCAGCGGGCCATCCAGGCGCGCAGATAGGCCTGGAGATCCACCTCGCGCTCCGTCTTGACGAGGAGACGGAAGCGGTAGCGGCCCCGGATCAGGGCGAGCGGCGCCTCGGCGGGGCCGAGCACCGTCACGCCGGGCGGCGGCTCGGCCACGAGGGCCATGGCGCGGGCATGGGCCTCGGCCACCTCCCTTTCCTCCGCCGAAACGATGAGGGAGGCGAGCCGCCCGAACGGCGGCAGGCCCGCCATCTCGCGGACGCGGGTCTCCTCCTCGTAGAACCGCTCCGCATCGCCGGAGATCAGGGCCGCGATCACCGGATGGTCCGGCTGCCAGGTCTGGACGAGCGCCCGCCCCGGCTTCTCGCCGCGCCCGGCGCGGCCGGTCACCTGCTGGAGCATCTGGAAGGTGCGCTCGGCGGCGCGCGGGTCGCCGGAGGTGAGGCCGATATCGGCATCGAGCACGCCCACCAGGGTCATGAGGGGGAAATTATGCCCCTTGGCGACGAGCTGGGTGCCGATCACGATGTCGAACTCGCCCGCCGCGATGGCCGCCAGCTCCGCCCGCAGCCGCTCCGTCCCGCCGGGAAAGTCGCTGGAGAGCACGATACAGCGCTTGTCCGGAAAGAGTTCCGCGGCCTCCTCGGCGATCCGTTCCACGCCGGGGCCGCAGGGCACCAGCGAATCGACGCTGCCGCACTCGACACAGGCGTGAGGCGTGCGCTCCACATGGCCGCAATGATGGCAGACGAGGGCGCGCCGGAAGCGGTGCTCCACCAGCCAGGAGGAGCAGTTCGGACACTCGTAGCGATGGGCGCAGGCACGGCAGAGGGTGAGCGGGGCATAGCCGCGCCGGTTGAGGAACAGCAGCGCCTGTTCGCCCCGGGCGACCGTCTGCTCCACCGCCGTCACCAGGGTCGGCGAGAGCCACCGGCCCTTCGGGATCGCCTCCTTGCGCAGGTCCACGGCCCGGATCTGCGGCATGGAGCGCCCGCCGAACCGCTCGGGGAGCTTCACATGGCGGTAGCGCCCGCGCTCCACATTGACCCGGCTCTCGATGGACGGCGTGGCGGAGGCCAGCACCACCGGGGCGTTCTCGATCTTGCCGCGCACCACCGCCATGTCGCGGGCGTGGTAGTGGACCCCGTCGTCCTGCTTGTAGGCGGTCTCGTGCTCCTCGTCGACGATGACGAGGCCGAGATCGGCATAAGGCAGGAACAGGGCCGAGCGGGCGCCCGCCACCACCTTGACCTCGCCGGCCGCGATGGCCGTGTAGAGCCGCTCGCGCCTGCGGCCCGTGACGCCGGAATGCCACGTCGCCGGCTTGACGCCGAAGCGGGCGGCGAACCGGTCGAGGAACTGGGCCGTCAGGGCGATTTCCGGCATGAGGATCAGGGCCTGGCGGCCGTTGCGGACGGCCTCGGCCACCGCCTCGAAATAGACCTCCGTCTTGCCGGAGCCCGTGACGCCCTCGAGCAGGATCACGGGGGCATGCTCCTCGCCCATGGCGGCGACGAGCTCATCCGCCGCCTCGCGCTGGCCGTCGGAGAGGGCCGTGTGGTTGAAGGCCGGGTCGGGCATTCCGGCCACCGGCTCGGCCAGCAGGGCCACCGTTTCCAGGGCGCCTTCATCGATGAGGCCGTTGACCACGCCGGCGCTGACCCCGGCCGCCTGCGCCAGCTCGCTTTTCAGCCGCACGGTCCCGTCCTGGGCGACCTCGATCACCTTCTGGCGCGCGGGTGTCATGCGCTTCGGCAGCGCGTCGGCCAGCTTCACGCCGACGCGGGCCACCTCCTGCCGGTCCGGATCCGGGATCTTCAGCCCCATGGCGAGGGACGAGCCCTTGGGCGCCAGGGTGTACCAGGCGATCCAGTCCAGGAACTTGCGCATCTTCGGGGACAGGTTCGGCGCCTCGATGACGCCCGTCACCTTCTTCAGGTTGCCGCCCTGCCCGTCCCGCAGCCCCCAGACGACGCCCGCCACCTCGCGGTTGGCGAGCGGCACCTGCACCACGTCGCCCTCGTCGAGGACGAGGCCGTCCGGCACGGCGTAGCTGTAGGCCGTGTCCAGCGCCAGCGGGATGAGGACATCGGCGATCCTGGCGGCCATCAGCAGGAGAGCACAAGCAAGGGGAACATGGATGACAGCTTAGACCCGATTTCCCTTCTCGAAAGCAAGCATGGTCCAGCTCACATCTGGGCGGCCGAGCATATCGGCAAATTCATATCGCCGGAGGAGCGCAAGATCGATGGTCAGCGCCTGCGCCACCAGCGGATCGATCGGAACTTCGAACATCCGGCGCCCAGCCGGCACCGGACCTTTACGGACAGTCATGAGCAGTCTCCCCCTGGGAGCAAGCAGAGCTGCGACCCGCGGCAAGGCATGTCTTCGCTCGTGCTCCTCGAGATGCATCCACACGGCAGTCATCAGGATGAGGCTGAACCGCTCACCCCCGGCATGAACCTGCGCCAGATCCGGTAGAGAATCGTCGATCCAGACGATTTGCGAATCAGCATGGAGGCTCCGTGCATGGACGCGCAGCTCGGCGGTCGGCTCGACTGCATGAACCTGAAAGCCGCGCCGTGCCAAGGCCGCCGCATCGCGGCCTGTGCCGGCGCCGATATCGAGGGCTTTGCCTGGCTCCGGAAGCAAGTCCAGCAATGGGCGATACAAGTCGTCGAAGACGACGCTTTCATAGGAATCGACGAGACTGTCCGCCTGTTCGCCATAACCCTCCGTTCCCGCAACACGTCTTCCCTGCCCCATGCCGTCCCTCCTTCTCGGTCCTTTTTGTCATAACGTTATCTCATCCGATTGCGCACAATCCTTCTGGTTTCACTTTTTGGCAAGGTCGTGAACAGATATTGGATCTGTGGCCGATACAAAGAATCCATCCTCAATTCTCGACCTCGTCCTTCCCGGCGCGGATGACACGCGCCGCGAGGCGATGGCGTGGCTCGCCTCGCTCGCCAAGGAGCGGCGGCTCTCGGGAAAAACCGTCGAGGCCTATGGGCGGGACCTGCGCCAGTTCCTCGCCTTCCTGACGAACCATCTCGGCGAGCCGCCGGGCGTCGCGGGCATCCTGGGCCTGAAGCCCTTGGACATCCGCGCCTTCCTGGCCGCCCGGCGCATGGATTCGGTGGGGAGCCGCTCCCTCATGCGCCAGCTCGCGGCCCTGCGCTCCTTCGCCCGCCACCTGGAGCGGGAGGGCCATGGCACGGCCTCGGCCTTTGCGGCGATTCGCACCCCGAAGGTGGACAAGAACCTGCCGCGCCCCCTCTCGGCCTCGTCGGCCGTCGCGGTGACGGACGCGGGCACGCGGGCGTCCGAGAACCGCGAGCCTTGGATCCTGGCGCGGGATGCTGCCGTGCTCTCCCTGCTCTACGGCGCGGGCCTGCGCATTTCCGAGGCACTCGGCTTGCAGCGGCGGGATGCGCCAGTCGAGGGGATCGACACGGTCACGGTGACCGGCAAGGGCGGCAAGATGCGCAGCGTGCCGGTGATTCCGCCGATCCAGCGCGCCCTGGAGGAGTATCTGCAGCTCTGCCCCTATGCGGTCCCCCCGGAGGGTCCGCTCTTCGTCGGAGCGCGGGGCGGCCCGCTCTCGCCGCGCATCATCCAGCTCGCCGTCGAAGAGCTGCGCGGCGCGCTGGGACTACCGGACAGCGCCACGCCCCATGCCCTGCGCCATTCCTTCGCGACGCATCTGCTGGCCAAGGGCGGCGACCTGCGCGGCATCCAGGAACTCCTGGGCCACGCCTCGCTCTCGACCACGCAGCTCTACACGAAGGTGGATGCCGCCCGCCTGATGGACGCCTTCAACGCCGCGCATCCACGGGCAAGGGCGAAGTGAACCGGCAGGCGTCACCAGGGCTGCGAAGTCGCTCGGGGATAACACCTGTCGTCGCCTCCCGGACGTGATCCGGGATCAGTCCGGTATTTCCACTTTCCACCTCCGCTCCTCATCCTGAGGAGCAGCCGCAGGCTGCGTCTCGAAGGAGGTTCCAGTGCGCACTGATCCCTCCTTCGAGACGCCGCTTTCAGCGGCTCCTCAGGATGAGGGCTGAGGGAGACCTTGCCGGATGTGAAGGCGTGGATGCTGGGCATGTGCCTGCTGTGAGATGTCAAAGAGCCAGCACCTTCAGGCCCGGAGCCTTGCGGGGCCGGGCTTGAAGGGTCGAGGGGAGGTGCGAGGGCGACCGGCTCGATTGACGATGGTAAGTGGAAGAGCCGGAGGGCGCC
>JAEWKH010000009.1 GCA_023386155.1 Pseudomonadota bacterium | reverse complement strand
CCATGGGGAGAGGTCGACGCGCGTGAGCGCGGCGGGTGAGGGGTTACAGGTCCACCCGGAAAGGGCGTACCCCCTCACCCTCGCTACGCTCGACCTCTCCCCATGGGAGAGGTGAGGCTACGGCACCGTCGCGCCTGACTTTTATAGACTATCGCCCCCCACCTCCAACTCCTCTCCATCGCCAGTCGGGTGTTCCCGACTTGCGCTAGAGGATGCCCATCTCAGGCCTGCCTGAGATGGGTGGGGAGGAGAGTTCCCTCAACCTTGATGGCCGGGAAGATCCTCGAATCGCGTCCGGGGCGACGGTAGAGGGTCGCAGCTCAAGCCCTTACCACCAGCACCGAGCACTTGGCGTGGCGCACGATGGTGGCGGCGTTCGAGCCGAGCAGGTAGGTGGCCATGGTCGGACGGTGCGAGCCGACGACCACGAGATCGGCGCCGGTCTTCTCGGCCTCGTCCAGCACCTCGTTGTAGACCGAGCCGAGACGGACCACGGCGGAAACGCGATCGGAGGGCAGCTTCACCTTGGCGGCGAGCTCGGCCAGCCGCTTCTCCGCCTCGCCCTGCTGCTCCTCGTCGAAGGTCGGCGGCATGAATTCCATGTAGGTGACCGGCACGATCGTGCGGACATAGATGAGGCGCAGGGAGCCCCCCGTGGTCTGGGCGAGCTCGACCGCCTTGTCGATGGCGGGCTGCGCCATCTCCACTTCACCGAGATCGACAGGAACCAGGATCGTCTTGAACATCGGCTTGTCTCCAGTTCAGCCTTGGCGGACAGGTGTGTGAACGACGAGCCCGTCGAGTTCGGGCCGCACGCGGATCTGACACGAGAGCCGCGAATTGGGGCGCACGTCATAGGCAAAGTCGAGCATGTCCTCCTCCATGGGCTGCGGCTGGCCCGTGGCGGCTTCCCACTCCTCTGCGACATAGACGTGACAGGTGGCGCAGGAGCAGGCTCCCCCGCATTCCGCCTCGATGCCAGGAATGCCGTTCCGGATGGCGGTTTCCATGACGGTTGCGCCCTCCTCCGCCTCGACGGTGCGGGCCGTGCCTTCGGCATCGATGAACGTAATATTGATCATTGCGGACCTCTGCTTGTCGGCGCATACTTATGACAGACTGCGCCGGAAGACGAGAGACGCACGCAAGAACCTGCCGTCTTTTCGCCGCAATTTTCCCCGGTAGAGCAGGTTACTAAGCCGTTAACGACGTTCATAAATGACAGGGGACATCGGGTTTCCTTGTTTCAGATCGGCCGCTAGACTTGCTTGGTAAATAACAGATTACCGTGCGGAAATCCTTGAACGGGACTCCGCGCCGGGTGGAGCCACGCATTCACCGCGTTTTTCGGGGAATGAGGCGGCTTCAACCATCAGCAGTTGCGTCACGAGGGCGGATCATGGCGACCGAGAACAAGAAGATGAAAGACCCGGCCGAGGCAGCCTTGTCGGCTGTCGAGCAGGCGCTCAATCTCGAAGAGACATTCGTGATCCACACTCCGGACCGCTCGGGCAACAAGCCTTACGAGGAGCCCAAGCTGCCCGATATCGACGATCACGACTTCACCAAGGGCCCCTTCGGTCTTGGCTCCGATTCCCTGTCCGCCCAGGCAGACGACCATGACCCGCGGCTCGACGACATGGCGCGCTCCGGCTTCCTCGCCCCCGACCGGAACGCCGTCGCCAACGACGACCGCCAGAACGTGGGCGTGATGCTGCAGGCCCTTCAGGTCCGCCCCTCCCGCGGCGCTTACTGGATGGCCGTCCTCGCCTCCCTGCTCTGGCTCGGCGGCGTCGGGGCCCTGGTCTACATGCAGGGCATCACGACCCCCGAGCAACTGCTCGCCACGTTCTCGACCTCGCAGCTGGCGCTCGGCGCCGTCGGGCTCGTGGGCCCGGTCTTCCTGTTCTTCATCGCCGCGATGCTCACGATCCGCTCGCAGGAGATGAAGATGGTGGCCCGCGCGGTCGGCGAAGTCGCCGTGCGTCTGGCCCAGCCGGAGAACTTCTCCACCGATGCGGTCCTGTCCGTCTCGCAGGCCGTGCGTCGCGAGGTCGCCGCCGTCGGCGACGGCGTCGAGCGGGCGCTCGCCCGCGCCGGCGAGCTCGAAACCCTCGTGCGCAGCGAGATCTCGACCCTGGAGCGCGCCTATTCCGACAACGAGATCCGCATCCGCTCGCTCATCGACGAACTCGTCGCGCAGCGCGAGGCCATCGTGTCGAACGCGGAGCGCGTGCGCGGCTCCATCACCGGCGTGCACCAGAACCTGATCCAGGATCTCGACGGCGCCAGCGAGCGTGTCGTCGCGGCCGTCAGCGGAGCCGGCGACAAGGTCACCACCTCGCTCGAACAGCAGGGCGACCACATCACGCAGGCCCTCGGCCGCGCGGGCGAGCGGGTCGTCGAGGAAATGGCGAGCCGCGGCGTCGAGCTGGTCGAGCGCCTCTCGGGCTCCAGCGATGAGATCAAGAACGGCATCGCCGAGGTGGGCACCGTCATCACGAGCGCGCTCGAGAGCAAGGCCCAGGACATCACCGGCGCCTTCGAGCGCACCGGCGACCTCCTCACCCGCCACCTGCAGGACGGCGCAAGCCAGGTCACCCGCACGCTGGCGGAAACCGGCCGCGGCGTGATCGACGCCCTCGCCCAGCAGGGCAACGACGTGCGCGAAGCCTTCGAGCAGACGGCGCGCACCCTGGAGGACAGCTTCGCGCAGCGCGGAGCCGAGATCACCGAGAAGCTGGCCGCCACCGGCGGCGTGATCGCCGACGACATCTCGGCCCGCACCGCGGAGATGCGCGACCAGATCGCCGCGGCGGGCTCCGCCGTGGGCGAGGAGATCGTGAGCCGCGGCACGCAGGTGCGCGAGCAGCTTGCCACCACCGGAACCGGCGTCGTCGACGAGATCGTCCTGCGCGGCAACGAATTCCGCGAGCGCCTGGCGACGACGGCTGCCGACGTCACCCGCGAGATCGACCAGCGCGGCGTCGAAGTGCGCGAGCAGCTCGAGAGCGCCGTGCGCCTCGCCGACGAATCCATCGGCACCCGCGTCGAGGATCTGGCGACCCGCCTCGAGACGGCCAGCCAGCGCGTCAGCGAATCCGTCAACGTCCAGGGCCAGGCCCTGGAGACCAACCTTGCCCAGGCCGGCGAGCGCGTCGCGCTGCTCATGGGCGATCGGGTCGAAGAGTTCCGCACGGCCTTCGAGACGCGCGGCCAGGAATTCTCCGAGACTCTCTCCCGCCACACCGACGAGGCGCATACCCGTCTCGCCACCACGGCCAAGGACATCGTCCTCGCCATCGCGTCCCAGGGATCGCGCGTCAACGAAGTGCTCAACCGGACCGCGGAAACCCTTTCGACGACGGTCGAAACCCGCACCCGCGAAATGGAGGAGTCCCTCGCCTCGCGCCTCACCGCCTTCGAGGGCGTCATGGCCCGCGGCGGCGAGATGGCCGAGCGCATGTCCCGCGACGTGGGAAGCCTGACCGAGACGATCAGCGGCCGCTTCGAGGAGATGGACCGTCTCATCACCGTGCAGGGACGCACCGTGGCCGAGACCTTCGCCGAGCGCGCCCGCGAGGCGACCACGGCCATCGAGACCCAGCTCGCCGCGCTCGAGGAGCACGCCTCGCGCCGGACCTCGGAGATCGCGGTCAACTTCGACACCATCGTCGAGCGGGTCGACAGCGTCCTCGGCGCCCGGTCGACGGCGCTCAACGAGGCGCTCGTCGTGCGAACCGGCGAGATGGCCCGCGTCATGGCCGAGGGCGGACGCGACGTGGCGACCGCGCTCCAGGCGCGCGTCGACGAGATCAGCCAGGCGATCACCGCCAAGACCAATGCGATTGCCGACACCCTGTCTTCCAGGGCCGAGCAGATCAGCGAGTCGCTGGACGGCCGCATCGCCACGATCGACGAGGTTCTCGGCAGCCGCGCCGACCAGATCACGGAAGCCCTGGGCGCCCGCGCGTTCGAGATCAACCAGACTCTCGGAAACCGCGCCGAGGAGATCGCCAACGCCCTCGACCAGAGCGTGACGATGCTCGAGGACCGGGTCGTCAACCGCCTCAGCGGCGTTGCCGAGACCATCGACGAGCGCGGCCAGGCCGTCCTCGGCTCGCTCACCAGCCGCATCGGCGAGATCCGCTCCATCTTCGACACGCAGGGCGCGTCCCTGGTCGAGAGCCTCGGCACCCGCGGCGAAGTGATCGGCCGCGAGGTCGCCGCCATCAGCGAAGGCGCCCTGCGCAGCCTCGATGAGAGCAGCACCGCCCTGCTCTCCTCCCTGCAGGAGCGCACGATGGAGCTGACCGACTCCTACCGGCAGTCGACGGACGCCGTGCGCAGCGCCATCGACGAGGGCACGCAGCAGACCGTCGAGACCCTCGCCGGCGCCAACGACCGCCTGAAGGGCGAGCTCATCGAGGTGCTCGGCCGCCTGCAGGACGCCAACCGCCTGCTCCAGCAGGTCGCGGCCTCCGCCAGCAGCAATCTCGGCGCGGTCGAGGACGGGCTCGCCGGACGGGTCCAGCACATCGAGTCGCTCCTGTCGGAAATCGCCACGCAGACGGGCCGCGCCTCCGACCAGGTGGCCGACCAGGTCGATGCGCTGCGCAGCGTGTCCTCCGGGGCCATCCAGCAGGCCCTGGAACTGGCCCAGAGCCTCGAGGAGCGCGGCCGCTCGCTCACCGACGCCACCAGCGAGCAGATGCGCACCCTCACGGCCGCGACCTCCGCCCTGGAGCGTGTCGAAGCCCGCATGAGCGAAGCCCTGTCCAGCCGACAGCAGGCTTTGGACGATCTGCTCGGACGGATCAACGAACGCTCGCAGGATCTGGAATCGGTCACCCGCTCCTTCACGACCCTGTTGGAAGGCTCGCTCCAGAGCGCGGACGCCAAGGCACGCCAGCTCGGCTCGGTCCTGGCCTCGGCCGCGGAAACCACGACGAACGCCATCGGCGAGCAGTTCGAGCGCATCCGCGCCACCACCGGCGAGGAAAGCGCACGCACGGCAGCCGCCCTGCGCACCAGCTACGAGCAGGCCGCGGCCGAGATGGCCGAGGCGCTCGGCAACGCGACCGCGAAGTTCCGCGACACGATGGGCGAGCTGCGCGGCATGACCGGCCAGATCCAGCGCGAGCTGGAGGCCACCCGCGCCGAACTCCGCCGCGGCGTCGTGGAGCTGCCGCAGGAGACACAAGAGGCGAGCGCGAACATGCGCCGCGTCGTCGCCGACCAGATCAAGGCCCTCAACGAGCTGTCCGCCCTGGTGTCGCGCTCGAACCGCCTGGTCGACGCCGCTCCGGCCGCCCAGCCGCGCAAGGCCGCGGTCAACGAGACCCCGGTCGCCGCCACCATGGCGGCCGTCGCAGCCGCGGTCGAGCAGCGGATCGCACAGACGCCGCCGCCCGCCCCTGCCCCGACGGCCGCCCGTCAGGCCGATCCCAAGCCGGTTCCTGCTCCGGCCCCCGCCCCGGCTCCTGCGCCTGCGCCCGTTCGACAGGCGCAAGCCCCGGCTGAGCGTCCGGCTCCGCGCCGGGAGGAAGCTCCTGCCCGCGATGCAGGCAATCGCGGCGGCTGGCTGTCGGATCTCCTGAACCGGGCCTCGCGGGACGAGGCCGTGGAGCCGGTCCGCGCGCCGGGCCGCCCCGATCGCGCCCGCACCAACAGCCTCGAATCCCTGGATTCGATCTCCGTCGACATCGCGCGGATGATCGACCACGAGGCGGCCGTGGAGCTGTGGGACCGCTATCGCCGCGGCGAGAGCAACGTGTTCACCCGTCGCCTCTATACCCTGCAGGGTCAGCAGACCTTCGACGAGATCCGCCGCAAGTACCGCCGCGACGACGAGTTCCGGCAGACGGTGGATCGGTACGTGGAAGAGTTCGAGCGCCTGCTCGCGGAGGTCTCGCGCGACGACCGGGACTCCGCGCTGACAAAGACCTACCTCACGTCGGAAACCGGCAAGGTCTACACCATGCTGGCCCACGCCAGCGGCCGCTTCGAGTAAGGCCGCTCAAGACGGGAAAACGAAAAACGCGGCCTTCGGGCCGCGTTTCTTTTTTGGCTTCGTCCTTCTACCTATGTGGCGCAGGATCGGGGAACAGAATTCGGAAAGCGGACGCCCCGGTCCCGTGAAGCGCCCGAACAGGGCCGCCCGTCAGTTGAAGCTGTAACGGACGCCCAAGCGCACTTCGTGAGCACCGATGGAATCCACACTCACTCCGGTGCCGTCATCGAAGGAGCGCGTCTTCACGTCGCCGAGGCTGATATAGCGGTATCCGAGATCGAGCGTGAAGTTAGACGACAGCTGATATCCCACGCCGGCCATCAGCGCCCAGGCGAGATCGAATTTATCGCCGCCGGCGAATCTCTCCGAGGTTTCAAGGCCTGTCGTTGGATCGAGGGTCGTCAGCACGTGCTGAGAGAAGGTGTTCTGCGCCACGCCGATACCGGCACCGACATAGGGCGTGAACCCCATGGCGGACCTGAAGTCCAGATAGCCGTTCACCATGTACGCGGTCGACTGGAACAGGCCTCGATCAATGATGGATGCCGTGGCGGGAGTCAGCGCAGGCCCGGTTCCCTTGAAGCGCGCATCGAAAAAGTGATCGACCGTGACGTCGGCCCGAACATTGGCGTTGAAGCGGTAACCGAGACCCGCCCCGACAGCGCCTGTCTGTTGCAGGCTCTCACGAGTGAGATTGCCCGTGAGGGGCGGAGCGGTGAAGTCCGCCTCGGGGCGCTTGTAGGCGACATAGCTCACCGTGCCCCGCAGATACCAGCCGCGAGAGTTGTCTCCGCGATAATCCCGCAGGGTGGGAGACGACGGAACGAAGACGCGAGAAAGGTCGGCAGCCATGGCAGCCGAACCTGTTGCTGCGGAAAGGCCGATCATGGCCGCAAACGTGATTACTTTCATCGGGGTTCTTCTTTACTCAACGTGCCACATGCACTGCTGAAAGATCATGCAGTAATGTTATTCTGTGCGGGCGCAGTGAAGAAAACGTTAAGCTTAAGATTTCGTCTGCCCGGATCGTCCAGGACAGCTCGCCTTCCAGCGTTTCGAGAAGGCATTTCTGCAAGGTTTCCATAGAACCGGGATGGCAGGCTCCCTCCCTCGGGGGCGCTCAATCCCCCCAGAATCGCGTTCCGGGAGCCCGGTCCTGACCACTCGTCCCGATGCGTTCGGCGTCGGCCCGAGGTGCCGCGCGTCTCTTCACATCGCTCCTTCGGTCGCCTGAAGGCCTTGCTGCCCGGCAGATTCGACCATGGATCCGGAAGGCCCTCGATGCACGTTTCCCTAAATGCGAGAGACAGGCCTCACCCACCAGAAGCTGCAAGCCGGGCATCAACATATCAGACAAATTTTGCGCGGCGGCAAAGCGCACATTGCAACATTGCAAAAATTCAGCGCGTGTCGCTCTCATTCTCGTTACGTAATCGATGTTCCGGATCCGAACCCCAATGGATGAGAATACTTGCCTGAGCGAACCTCCAAGCCGCTGAAAAAGATCATTCTTTTCTCGCTGCAATTCCTGTAATATTTCCTAGTACTCCCGATGACAGGCTGCAGTTGGAATGCCTGTTACATTTCTTGGCCGGATGCGGGGGAGAACGGCTCCGTATCCTCTGGCTTGGGGATACTCACTTGCCGTTTGCTTTTCCTGACCCTCTCAATAATAATATATCATCACATCGACAGACATGATCGTCGAGTTCACCGTGTCTGGAATGCTCTCAGATCAGTAGCCTGCCCCGCAGGTGAACAGCGACTGCAACGATGAACAAGCATTGGAGAGGCCATGCGTATAGGTCTTATCGCGGACGACGATAGCTACTTCCGAATGGCTATGAGCGCGATCCTCACGACGCATCTCGGATTCTCGCAGATCATCGAAGTCGGATCCCTCGACGAGGCCATCGAGTGCCTCGATCAGAATTCCGACGTCTCCGTAGCATTGATCGATCTCTCGATGCCCGGGATGGCGACGCTGACGAACTTGAGAATGGTCAGGGAGAATTTTCCGAAGCCGAGAGTCGCCGTCGTCTCCGGCTCCCAATCCCGGCGCGACATCCTCTCGTCGTTGGAGGCAGGCGTTCACGGCTATGTGCCCAAGAGCCTCAGCGTCGCGGAGCTGACGGGAGCACTCCAGAGCGTCCTCGCCGGCAGCCTCTATGTGCCCTCCTCGCTGGCGGACATCGACGCGTTTCCGGTAGAGGAATCACCGGAGAATTCCGGCTCTTCGGAGACGGCCGAGATCGATCCGGCCCACGTGCTCACGCGACGCCAGCAGGAGGTCCTCGAACTCCTGATCAAGGGCAAGTCGAACAAGGAGATCGCGTTGGCTCTCAAGCTCGGCGAGGGAACCGTGAAGGTCCATCTCGCGGCGATCTTCCGGCATTTCGGCGTCAACAATCGTGCCGCCGCCGCCGTTGCCGCCACGCGCGCGCATATCGGCGGCTCTCACGTCGCGCAGGCCCACTGAACCATCGCGCGGACCGAACGGCCGCGCCAATGATCTGAAGGGCCGCACGATGCGCCAGCCAGGAGAAGGAGCATCGGAAGCGCCCCCAGGAGTGGAATCCACTTTTGCGGCCGGCGCTCCTGGCACGGCTTGGCTGACGCCGGACGGACGTCCGGCATGGAATGCGAACACGATGCCCAGTAAGGCCGCGATCGGCTGGCTGCACCACAGGAGCCTCGTCTGGCGTTTCCTCCTCATCGGAATCGCCGCCCTGGCCCCTCTCGCGGCCGCCCTGGTTCAGTTTGCCGGCAACGAGCGCGACTGGGCCATCCGGGTCACCCAGGAGCGCGCCGAACTCTTCGCCTCATACGCCATCAACAACCAGCGCAAGATCGTCGACGATGCGCGGGTCATGCTGAACGTGATGGCCGAAACGCCTGAGGTCCGAGCGGGCGGCCCCGCCTGTGACGCGATCCTGTCGCGCAACCTCATGCTTCACCGATGGGCCGCTTCGCTCCAGCTCTCGGATGCGGACGGAAGCGTGACCTGCGCCGACCGGGAGAACATGAAGGGCTTCAACGTCGGCGGCCGCGAATCCTACAACAGGGTCCTTCAGGAGCAGAGTTTCGTGTTGGGCGATCTCGGCACGGACCCGAAGACCGGCGCATTGACGATGACGGCCGCCGTGCCGATCATCCACAATGGGCGCGTGGCTGGCGTCCTCTCCCTGGGCATCACGTCGAACCTCTTCCCGGACATTTCGGCACAGGAAGGGTTCCCGGCCGATATCAGCATGTTCCTGGTCGACCAGAAAGGGACGCTGATCACGCATTTCCCTCCGATGGGCGACATGATCGGGACGAGCGTCGGCAGCCGCCCGGCCGTGGAGAAAGCCATGGCCCGTGCGGACGGCGCCAACGAAGTCGTCGATTTGAGCGGCAAGCTTCGACTCTTCGTGTTCAAGCCCCTTCCCTACACGGATGCGGTCTTTGCGCTCGGCATCAACCACAACTCGGTCATCGGGGAGATCAACGGCGTCCTCCGCTTCCGCCTGAGCCTCATCACATTGATCATAGGCGGCTCGATCATCCTCGGGATTCTTGGAGCGGAACTCCTCATCCTTCGCCCGCTGCGCGACCTGGTTTACACCGCGAAAGCCCTCGAGCAGGGCGACTTCACCGTTCCCTATCCCGTGAAGGGCGCCGGCGAGGTCCGCCTTCTCGGCCGGGTCCTCAACCGGATGGCAAAGGCCGTCTCCGACCGCGAACATGAGCTCATGGGGGCGAAGGACATCGCGGAGAAGGCCTTGGGCGAGGCAAGGCTCGCCAACAACGCAAAAACGGATTTCCTGGCGACCATGAGCCATGAAATTCGCACGCCCCTGAACGGCATCATCGGCTATACGGAGCGATTGCTCGACGGCACGCTCGAAACCCAGCAGCGCCGCTATGCCGAGCTGATTCAGATCTCGGCCTCCGCCCTGCTCACGGTGGCCAACGACGTGCTGGACTTCTCGAGCATCGAGGCGGAACAGGTGGTCCTCCAGCAGGAGCCGTTCTCGCTGATCGCTCTCGTCGACAACACGGTCTCGATCGTCAGCAGCGGCGCGGAGAGGAAAGGCGTCCCCCTGCGCACCGAATGGGACGCGGGCATCCCCAACATCCTGATCGGCGACGAAACGCGCCTTCGCCAGGTTCTCCTCAATCTCCTCAACAATGCCGTCAAGTTCACCCGCGAAGGCCACATAACCGCCCGCGCGCAGTACAAGGGCCCTTCCCCACAGGGCGAGATCATCCGGGTTTCCGTCATCGATACCGGAATCGGGATCGCGCCGGAAAAGCGCGACCGCCTGTTCAAGCGCTTCTCCCAGGTCGACCGCTCCATCAGCCGGGAGTTCGGCGGGACGGGCCTCGGCCTGGTGATCTCGAAACGCCTCATCGAGCTGATGGGGGGCGAGATCGGCGTCGAGAGCGAAGAGGGCCGAGGATCGACGTTCTGGATCGAACTCACCCTGCCGCGCGGGGGCGCCCTTCTTTCCCCGCAGCGAGAAATCAGGAACCTGCCGAAGGCCGCTCCATCGCGGATCCTCCTGGCTGAAGACATTGAGGTCAATCAGGAGCTTGCGCGGTTCATGCTGGAGGCCGAGGGCCACGAGGTCGACATCGTCTGGAACGGCAGCGAGGCCGTCGATGCCGTTCAGGGCAAGACCTACGACCTCATTCTGATGGACGTGCAGATGCCCGGCATGGACGGTCTTGCCGCAACGCGTGCCATTCGCGCATTACCCCCGCCCCTCAACCGCATCCCGATCATCGCCATGACCGCGAACGTCCTGCCCCAGCAGGTGCGGCAGTTCAAGCAGTCCGGGATGGACGATCACATCGGCAAGCCGATGAAGCGGGAGGACCTGCTAAGGAAGCTCGCCGAGTGGCTGCCGGTCGGCGAAGAGCCCGCCTCCGCTCAGGACAAAGACCTCGCGTCCTCCGAAGCCACTCACGTGAAGCCGGACTTCAACGAGGACAGCTTCGTCGAGTTCAGGAGCATGATGGGTGCAGAGCGGGTTGCCCAGTGGCTGCAACGCCTCGAAGACAATCTGCAAGCCTTGCTCGCGAATGAGAGCGCCCTCCAGGACCGTCAGCAGCTCGCCAAGCAGGCTCACGCGCTCATTTCGCAAGCCGCCCTGCTGGGCTTTACCGGACTTGCCAAGCGCTGCACCGAGCTCGAGCAGGCCTGCAACAGCGGAGACGATCTGACGGTACCCTTCGAGAGAGCACGCCGCTCGGCGAACGAGGCGAGCGCATCAATCGCCCGGATCCTCGCGGAGGCTGCGAACTGAGTGCTTGAGGCTGATGAGACAGGATCCTGGACCTCAGCCGAGATCGCATGCTCACGAAGCGGATATGGCCGCAACGGCGTTCGCACACCGTACCGACCCAGCAGTCCTCACCAGAGAAAAGAACCCGGTTGAACTGGCGTGGTCCTTCGGATCCGCCTAACGATGCGTTTCTCAAAGAGCGGAGCATCGAATTAAGAGTGCAGATCCGCTTTTGGGATCGGATCCGATGCTCCACTCTTTGACGAGCGCATCGTTTTTCGCGAAAAAACCGGGTCCACTTTTTCGCATGATGCTCTAGCCAACACCCTTGTCTTCGAGAGAGCAGCAACAGGAACTGCCACCCCAATCGTAAGACATTCTTATGGATCGCTCTTCCGGAAATCCAAGGATCGTGCACTTCAGTGCACGATCCTTGTGAAGAGAGGTCTCGCCCCGTATTGAGAGGCGCCACCTCTCCCGAAAAGGCTTATTCTCTACTGAGTTAACCTGACTGTCCGGGAAGCGACGATCGGTCGAAGGTAATTGTTGATTGTACAAGGACCGGTCATTTGCCATGTACCCTGAAGAAGAGTCACTGTGCTTGCGATTATCTGCATACACCCGCTGACGTTGCCAGCTGCGCGGAACTGGACGTTTGAAGACGGAAAGTAAATCGCTCCCTGAAGGTTCGAACCTGGCCCAACGGCGATCTGGTTGATTACATCAGCATTCGCTCTTGCACCGCGAAAGAGCATACCACCTTCGAAAGCGGCTCCTTTTAGGTTCACTGTCTTATTCGGCGCATTAATGAGGATACGCCCACCATTCACAAAGTAAGCTGATGCACTATTAGCAGTAACATTGGAATCATTTATCCTGAAGTCAACGCCATCGAAAATAAAGGTATAGTTTGGAATGCTAGGCGTTCCTATCGGCGACTGTATCGTTACGGAACGAGGAGCACATAGGCGAACGTAGTTCCTACCGTTACGAGGGATTGGAACAACGTAATTAGCTATAGAATCAGTAGCCGACGAAATAACGATCGGGTCATTCGTTTTCTTATCACAGTCAATTGTACTCAAGTCAAAATCCGAAATATCGGCGTAAGGATCCAGCGTCATGCCTGCTTCTCGATCAGGCTGTCCATTGCGGCAAGTGACACTCAATGTTCCAAGGACGGTAATAGTATTCCTACTCCTTGCACAATCTGTCGTGAGATTGGACCCTACCCCCACCCTGCTATTTCCATTCGAAAGCACTTCGCAACCAGTTACACTGACATTGGCCAGACCAACATCGGCCGCAGTGGAGTAAAGACCGAGGCCTAAAATGCAACCCTGTGTCGCCATCGTAACTTGGGCAGATGAACTCGCCGAAACATCAAAATTACCTGACTGAAAGAATCTGGTTATAAAGCGGGTAACAGGCCGCTTAAGCTGCACATTGACTGTATTGCCATTGACAAAAATAGGACCGCTCGGGGCAGCGAGCGTTACCTTCCAACAGTCTTGACAGAACCTGAATTGGTTTGCTGTTAAAAAGGTGACAGCAAGAGTATCCAGCTCCTGTTGAGAAGCTCCTGTTCCTACGCGGCTTGCAATGCTCTCGGCTACGGCATCGGCCGTAGCCTGCAGTCGTTGCTGATAGAAGAGCCAACTTCCTACTTCTGCTCCTAATGCAAGACCCCCAATCCATACTGGAGAACTCACTGCGAAGAGTATCGCGGCAGCGCCACTTTCACCTTGTCCAAAAGCACGCACGCGCTTCATGGCCTGCGCCAGTGAGAAAGTGGCCCACAGGGGGGACATCCTTATCCAAAGATTGTTCATCGCTTGAACTCCTAGTGCAGGCCCAAAAAGCCGATGGCGGCCGGGGATAGAATGACGACGAAAAGAACTGGGAGGAAGAAAATGATCATCGGCACCGTAAGCTTCGGAGGAAGCGAGGAGGCTTTTTTCTCAGCCTCGGCCATCCGCATGTCACGGTTCTCTTGTGCTAACACACGCAGCGCCTGTCCCAATGATGTGCCGTATCTCTCAGATTGAACCAGGCTGGTCACAACAGCCTTAACGCCATCCAATCCTGTTCGATCTCCCAAATTCTCAAAAGCTTTCCGTCGATCCTGCAAATAGGACAGCTCTGCCGTAGTGAGACTCAGCTCCTCTGCAAGTTCAGGAGATTGCCGACCAATCTCCTCGGCAACCTTTCGAAAACAACTGTCAATCCCCATGCCGCATTCGACACAGATCAGAAGAAGATCAAGGGCGTCAGGCCAGGAGCGTCGGATCTCCGCTTGCCGTTTCTTGATTTTATTTTTGATATACAAGTTTGGAATATAATATCCGACACCCGCAGCACCGACGACGAGGAGAAGCTTTATGGCCGGAGGTTGCTGTAGCTTTAGAACTACGAAGACGTAAAATGCGGCTAGAAGAAGCATAACGACTGGTGCGAGATGCTTGATTGCCAGAAAGGCAATAACGGGGCTTCTACCACGATAACCCGCCTGTCTCAGCGTAAGCGTAAGCTCTTCGTTATCTACCTGCTTTGACAGATTGAGACGATCAACGATCTCCTTGAATAGACGCTTAGGTTCATTCCTTAAAGAGATCTTAGCGCTCGGATTATTCAACCGATTCCGTTCGCGTACTCTGATCCGCTCCCGCTCAGTGGCAACTTGAGCCATCCTCGCGCTGAGTGGATCGCGCTGCAGATATGGCCAGGAGACGAGGATGACGGCGGCGGATACGGACAGAGCCGCGGAGAGGGCTGTCAAAAGCTGTAGATTGCGTGAGACCGTTTCGAAGAACATGCGTCACCTCAGAAATCAAACCGGATCATCTTCCACATGATGAGAACTCCCGTCAGCATCCAAAGGACGCATCCGGCAAGAAGCACCTTCCCGGCGAAGGTGATGAACAGAGGCTCGATGTACGCGGGAGATGCCATTTGCAAAAGGACAAGAACAACAATCGGCAGAGCTCCAATGATTCCAGCAGACGTCGTTGCTTCGGCACTCATGGAACGAATCTTTGCCTGAATCTTCTGTCGCTCGCGCAGAACTTTCGACAACCCGCCAAGCGTCTCGGACAGGCTCCCGCCTGTGCGGCTTTGCATGGACATGACGATGGCGAAGAACTTTGCCTCTGCTAGGGGAATTCGCTCGGGCAATCTCTGAACGGCCTGATCGAGGGGAAGACCAAGCGTTTGGTCCTCGATGATCTCTCTGAACTCCTCCCGCACCGGGTCCTGCGCTTCTACGGAGATAATCCGCAAGCAGTCGACCGCGGGGAGCCCCGACTTTACCCCACGTACGATGATATCGATCGCAATCGGGAAGTCCTTCGTGAATTTCTTGAAACGTCGGCTGCGCAGAAAGCTAACATAAAGGTGAGGCCCCAGGAGACCTGTGGCAATGCCGAAGCCGATAGGAGGCCAGGTACCGATATCGAACGAGTTTAGAAGGACCAGAAAGGCGCCAAGTCCGGCAAGAACGCAAATGACGTAGTAAGTTCGTGTACTCCAAGCCAATCCTGCCTGCTGGAGTCTGATGAATAAGGAGGGACGAGAGCTCTTGGTTGATTTTTGCTTCTCTTCCATCTCGCGCAGAGTCTTTTCAATGTCCTTGCGCTTTGTGTCCTCGGCACGCGTGCTCCGTCCCCTCGGAGAATGGGTCGCTCCGATTGCGGCTAGGCGCTTTTGACCTTCGTAATTCTTGTCGAGGCGCGAGTAAAAGACACCGGCGAGAATTCCCAGCACTGCAATCGCTGCAAGGACTGCGACAAGGATTGGAGCTACATCAGGCGTTAGCATGTATTCCTCCATTAAATCCTATGCCGCAGCCTTTTCCGCGGCATCGAGAGCGGCCGCTAGCCGCTTTTCCTCACCATAGTAGCGGGCTCGGTCCCAGAACTTCGGCCTTCCGACACCACTGGAACGATGCTGTCCGACAATGCCGCCGCTCGCATCCTCGCCCAGGATTTCGTAAGTAAACAGGTCCTGAGTGATGATCACGTCTCCCTCCATTCCGAGAACCTCTGTGATATGAGTGATCCGCCTTGAGCCATCGCGCAGACGTGACGCCTGAATGATGACGTCGATCGATGATGAGATCATCTCGCGAATCGTCCTCGAAGGGAGCGAATAGCCACCCATCGTGATCATCGACTCCATGCGCGACAAAGCCTCGCGTGGATTATTTGCGTGGAGAGTACCCATAGAGCCATCGTGACCCGTATTCATGGCCTGCAGCAGGTCAAAAGCCTCGGGTCCGCGCACCTCGCCTACGATGATGCGCTCGGGCCGCATGCGCAGACAGTTCTTGATGAGATCGCGCATCGTGACCAGGCCCTCGCCTTCAATATTTGCAGGACGCGTTTCCAGTCGCACCACATGCGGCTGCTGCAATTGCAATTCCGCGGCGTCCTCGCAGGTAATGACACGCTCATCGGGCTCGATATAACGGGTTAGACAATTGAGCAGTGTCGTCTTTCCGGATCCGGTCCCTCCTGAGACAAGGACATTGCACCGCACACGGCCTATGATGCGGAGAATTTCGGCTCCCTCAGGCGTGATCGTCCCAAACCGCACGAGCTGGTCGAGGGTCAACTTATCCTTTTTAAACTTTCGGATCGTCAGCGACGGGCCTTCGATTGCAAGCGGCGACACAATGACGTTTACACGAGAACCATCTGCCAAACGCGCATCGCATATAGGACTTGCCTCATCGACACGCCTGCCGACTTGGCTCACGATACGCTGACAGACATGCAGAAGTTGCTGGTTGTCGCGGAAACGAATATCTGTCTTCTGAACCTTGCCGCCAACCTCGATGTAGACCGTATCAGCGCCGTTCACCATGATGTCGGCGATATCGTCACGGGCAAGCAGTGGATCGAGCGGACCGTAACCTAAAACGTCGTTACAGATATCCTCAAGAAGTTCCTCCTGTTCAATGACCGAGATCACGGCTTTCTGAGCCGTTATGATATCGCTGCATACGTCACTGACGGCCTTACGGGCTTCCTGCTGGTCCAGGCGAACAAGCTGAGACACATCGATCGTTTCGAGCAGCGCCGAAAAAACCCGTGCTTTGAGCTGGTAGTAGTCATCAGTTTTGCGACTTGCTGTTTCCACGACGCGTGCGGTCTGCATCCCATGATTCCATGGAGCCTGCGCACCAGCAGCCAGTGTATCAGACGAGTTCGTCGCAGCTACCCGCTGGCCCGCGGCATCCATGAGCCTAACGCCATTTACTGCGGTAGTCGGAGGAGTGGAGCGAAGAACTCCTCCTTGTCCGTTCTTCTTACCGAACATGCTGGACCTCAATTATTCCACTGCCTTAGAATTAAAGACAAGCGGCTCAATTGGTCCATTCGGCTTGGTGGCTTATGACTCGACTGATGGAATAGGCTATATGGCTTAAGCCTTCAGGACCGATACTTAAAATTGATGCAAATGAATTACTAGAAATAACTTATAAATTACTATTAAAATGTACAATTCTTACTATAAAAAATAGCACTTTCACTGCACATCGAGAAACTCGAATTTCCGTATAAAAATTCGCCCCTCAACATCCACTGGTATCCAATAAATCAAGAAAAGCTATTAATTGATCGGCACAAGCTGTGAAACCTGAATTGTGTAAAGACTGTCAGGCATGAGATTCAGGTTAGGCACGACTGACTGCAGCGCATACTGAGCCTCGACGCGCCTGTAAGACGAGCCATTGATGTTAACTATCGGGACGCTGACTTGAATGGCAGCCTGCTCGTCTGCCGAAAAATGGGACATGATCATGTCCTCAATAACGTCATCCGCTGCTTGCATTTGTATCAACCGGGTCGTTGCTCCGACGGCTGTCTCGAGACGGTGATACGAATAGGCGAAACGCCCCAACTCGAAAGCACCTAACGTCAGCATCATGAGAAGAAGCCCGATCAGCGCGAACTCGATAGCGACATTGCCTTCTTCTCTCAGGCACGCCCGGTAAAAGGGTTTGGAGTTCGCTCTCATCGTACGGTTACCTGTGTACTCACGAAGGGGTCATAGAATACTGGTCCGAATCCAATTTTAGCTAGTCTCATAAATAAAGCATCCACTAACGAATTTTGGGAATGAAAAGCATCTAAAGTATATCTCACGACCGTAGGCCTTTGCCCTGGACATATCTGGTCGCAACCAAGGGCTCCGTTGATACCCGGACAAAAACAGCCTCGTACACTTTGTAAGACAAGGGCATCGGGCCCTGCCTTCGACCTGAGCGTATAGCCTTTCTCTAACGCAACTGCTCTCATCCGCTCCAATACGACAGTATCTCCTGGATCGGTTATTGCGAGAGCCGCTCCAGCTCGAAGAATTTGGTCTAACTTTATATAGTGATTTATTTGCAGACCAAACAAACCTATCAGTAGCACTGCACCGACTAGCAGCGGACTGAGAAGAGCAAATTCGATTGCTGTCACTCCTTCTTCATGGGGGAGGATCGATTTCAGCCTGGAGAGCGCACGCTTTAACCGAGGCCGTTTAGCCAGGAGTATTCTGTATTGAGCCCTCATGGCGCTCCATGATTTGAGAGTTCCAGGCATATCAAGTTCTCCCCTCTCAAGATTTCAACTTTCCCTGAGCGACTAACGACCAGAGCTTGCGGATACCCTTTTGTTCCTTTTTTTGCTCCTTCCGCCCAGAGACGCTTGCTACGATTTCAGCGAAGCTTTGCGCGATAGGAGACTTCGCCGATGTGTCCGCAATCATCTTCCCATTATTGGCCGCAGACCCGAACAATTGTGCATCGAATGGAATGCAAGCAAGCGGCTCGACCTGCAGCGCGCGAGAGAACTCACTCGGCTTGATTTCAGGGCGCTTCGCCAGGCCAACCTGATTGAGCACAAGCTTTGGCGGACTATCATGCGGGCGCGCCTGCTTTAAGAAATCCATAAGGTTCTTCGTGTTGCGCAGGTTCGCCAAATCCGGCGCTGCCGTAATGACAATCTCATCCGCAGCCAGAAGAGCGTTCCGAGCCCATGATGTCCAAAGATGCGGAATGTCGAGAATTGTGAATGGTACGTTGCTTTGTGCAACTTCCAGAAGCCTGGCAAATGCCCCTGCATCAAGATCGTAGGCGGCATCCAGCGTTCCGGGAGCGGTCAGAAGACTGAAATGGTCTCCGCACTTGGTAAGGAGACGATCGAACAATACCTCGTCGAGACGACCAGAATCGTAGATAGCCTCGGCAATTCCCTGATGAGGATCGACATTGAAATTGAGGCCTGCGGTCCCGAAGGGAAGGTCAAGATCGGCTACAACAACATCGGAGCCATAAGTGCGTGCTATCGTCCAACCCACATTATGCGCGATGGTCGACGAGCCTACGCCGCCTTTCGTACCCACAAAGGCATAGACCTGCCCCAGCTTTCGCGATGACGAATCCTGGTAAATGTTGGAGATGGAAGCGATCAAGGAAGCTGCGCTTACCGGAGCAACAACATACTCACTGACGCCGTGTTGCATCAATTCACGATAAAAGTGAATGTCGTTCGAGTACCCGATCACTATCACTCTGGTTCCTGCGTCACAAAACTCTGCGAGTTCAGCGAGTTCTGCCAGAATTACATCATTGGACGCCCGGCTTTCGACGATGATGAGATTTGATGCAGGGTTATGCCGATAAAACTCAACTGCGGCTCTAATTCCGCCTGTGAAGATATCGACCGTTGCACGAGACATAAGTCTGTCGCTTGCCGATCTCTCCAGGACCGAGATAGCATCTTGGCTCTCACAGAAGCCATGTATGGTCACCCGAGGAACTGGAGCGACGTTTCGCAGGTGCCGAGGCGCAGCATCGACCCTTGGCTTTGTCTCGTGGCTGCTTTCATGGCGAACAGGCGTCGTCGTTTCTCGAATGAGAGAGGATTCGTTCCGCTTTGCACGCTGAATACTTGCAAGGTCGCCGGTCGCTGCGAATGCAGCAGGTTGAAGCGAGCCTGGAGTAGCATCCACTAGTTCCGCGCAGGCTTCATCCGTTTCGAACGCGGCTGTCATGGATGCCACCCTTGATTGCATCGTGCTCATTACTGAATCCTCACCTTCTCGCTGCTATCGCCCAGATAGACCTGGATAGACGCCCCGTTCGCGCGCTTGACGGCAGGAGCCTCATCGGTCTCCGACGCAGATCGGAGCGACAGAAATAGAGTGCCCGTCGCCTGAGCGATCGCAATGGTTTCCGCCTGTTCCGCATTGAGCTCCAGCGTTGCGGTTTTCCCCACAACAGCTGCATTGCCCCTTGCGTCGTCGGCTTTTTGGTCGATGGCGAGAACACGGATGTTCGTCAAAATCGTCTTGCCGAGATTTTCCGCTTGGCCCTGCGCACTGACTTGCGTGACGGTCTGAATGACATCCACCTTGTCATTGGGCAGAATGAATCCACCTGCTGCGCTTTCCGCCGAGACACGGATAGCAACGGCTCGCTTGCCTGGCGGCAACATTGAGGCCAGGATTCCAGCCGAGGAACGCGTCAGCTTGTCTTCCATGATCGGCTCACCTGAGACAACGCGAGCGCGAACCATCATCCCTTTTAGCGATGCCGCTGCATCGGGCTTACTCGCACGGCTAACATAGACAGAACTGACCGCCTCGCCAGGCCACAGCTGCCAACGCAAATCCTTCTCACCTATGACCTGACCAGGAACAAGATCTGCAGAGGCGACGAGAACCTCAGTCATGTTCGTCTGAGCAACAACAGCCTCCGGCTGCGGCTTGGCGACCATCAGCAGCCAGGCACAAGCGCCACCGGCTGTGAGCGCGACGGATAGAATTATGATACGGAGCATCTCGAAAACCTCGCTGATTATGGAACGGTCATGCTTAGAACAGGCCCGTCATCCAAGGTGTCTCCGGCAGGATCAGTAGTGCGCTCGCTGCAATCGCGACCCCATAGGGAATCTTCTTTTCAAGAGAGTGCAGTCTCGCGACCCAGGGAATCTCGACAAGGAAGACTGGCAGCGGCATTGTTCGAAACACGAGGATGCCGAAGGTGAAAAGGCCGCCAAGGATGGTCGTGGTGACAAGGTATGCAAGCGTCTGATCAGCCCCGAGCCAAAGGGCAATGACCGCTATGAGCTTCGCATCGCCCCCACCGACCCAGCCAAAGCTGAAGAAAACAAACAGGGCGATCATGACAGCAAGTGCAGCCAGAAAGCTGACGGCAATGGATCCAATATTGAAGCCTGCGAGAGGTGCGAGTGCAGCATAAGCCGCGAAGAGAAATATGACGATTTCGTTGCGGATCCTCATTGTCGTGAGATCCATGACGCCTGCCCAGATTGCAGCCGCAGCAAGGCAGATGCTGCCAATGAACGCTGTTGAAATCGAGATGATCATGACGGCCTCTGTAGTCGAAGCTGACGCTGACTTAGTCGGACCTGTCGCATGAAGCGGAGGAGGCGATCCCCCGCTTCATGCTTCTGCTGGTATTACGGGTTCAACCCAGTTGCGATGCTCTGGAAGTTGGCAGTGAGAGCAGCAGCGACCGGAGGACCAGCCTGCGCAACAACCAGAGAGATGATAGCGGCAATCAGGCCATACTCGATGGCGGTGGCGCCGGATTCGTCCTTAACGAAGCGAGCAAGAAGAGATTTCATGGTTTTATTCCCCAACCTGAGTAATCGATAACTACCAACCGGTAGTTTGCTTATGCAGGTCCGGGGTTTGGGTATTTCCGTTGACCGCCCCCCTGGCCTGTCACGGTTGATTAAATGCAATAACGTATATTGAGTCTATTCGGCCTGATGGTCTAAGCTTCACCAAGGTCCGGCCTCAACCGAATGGCCGATGCGAGGCGTCTCCCTGCCTTGATCTGTTAAGCGAAGTATCGTTCTCGCTGATCGTGACCCCGCAAGGATGCGCCGGCTCGGAAATGAAGCTGCCCGACATGGAGGCGGCGTGGTGTTGGTCAGGCGCCTCACCAGCTTTCAGGTTCAGGCTTTCACCCTTTGTAAGGCACCTTGAGAGACATCAGCCCTGCCTGGCCTGGGCCAGAGCGTCGCGCAGCATCTGCAGGTTGTTGTTGATCGTTGGATTGGACGGGTCCAATTCCTGCGCCTTCAGGAACTGGCTCTGCGCCTTCGCCAGTTCGCCGCGAAGCATGTAGGAATATCCTATGCCGTTGTAATACTCGGCTCTGTGGCCGAGATATTTCCCTGCCTCGCGATAAGCGCGATCGGCCAGATCGAAGCGCCGCACCTGATCGTATGATGCCGCAAGCCCGAGCCATGCCTCGCCGCTCTGAGGCGCGATTTCGACCGCACGCTCGTAATATCGGGCTGCATGCCCAAAGTTGCCTTGCGCGAATTGCGCCTGTGCGACCTGCAGAACCTGGTTGTCGGGATATGGATCGACATGATCCGGCAACTCGATCGGCGTCAGGGGATTGCCCCAGCTCGATGTGCTGTCGACGCTGTTGCAGGCTGGAAGCAGCAGAATGAGCAGCATGGCGAGATGCGCTGCCGGCTTCCTATTTGCGTTCATCATCCTCGATACCCCGCTTCGGTCTTTTCTGTGATGAGCTCGTGGATGTGTGGCGCCAGGGCTCATCGATTCGTTATGTTGTTATGGTTCGTCATGGTTAATTTTTTCTTAGCTGCAAGCGCGCCCCAGCCCGCAGGACAAAGCATCCGCGCCCTGCTTTAGGGCCGAGGAAACCATATCTCAGGCTTAACCGCTTCTTTACTGTATATCGTTACAAAAACTCAATCTGTCATGATCGCGGTCGGAAATCCCGTTCCCATCAGCGACCCTCCGACAGTGGAATATCGCAGGTCTAACGGCGGCGCTTCTGATCGAGTGCAACGCATAAGAGACGTGCAACAGACGTGAGTACATCAACAGGGGACTGGTACCCGACATGCAAACACAATGTTGCTTCACACGCCGCTTCAGGCCAGCCAAAATCTGGGCTGTTCTCGCGTTGGGCACCTTCTTATCCTTGAATGGCGGGTGGGTGCCCCAGGCCCGGTCTCAGGATCGCCTTCTCAGGTTCCAGGCCGGCGTGCCGGAGGAGGTCCAGGTCCCGCAGGGCAAGTTCGTGAACGCGATCACGAGCGCGAATGTGAGCCGCCTGGTCGTCGGCGATCCGCGAATTGCAACGGCCGTTCCGCTCACCGACACGACCTTCTACATCCTGGGCAAGGCCGAGGGCCGCACCAATGTGGCAGTTTACGGCGCGAAGGATACGCTTCTCGGCCTGATCGATGTCGAGGTCGGCGGCGGCGATGTGACGGATTTGCGGGAAACGATCCAGAATGCCGTTCCCCAGGCCAAGGTCCGCGTCGAGACAATCAATGGGCGCATCCGCCTGAGCGGAGCGGTTCCCGATGGTGTCACCCAGCACAAGGTCCTCGAAATCGCCAAGCAGTACAGTTCCGCGCCAGTCATCAACGCCATGAGCGTGACCGGTGGACAGCAAGTCCTGCTCGAGGTTCGCATTGTCGAAGCAAACCGCAATGCAGGGAGAGAGCTCGGCATCAGTTGGTTCGGCAGGGGAAACGGCCCGAATGGGACCCGCATTTCATCCGGCACGGCCGCCGATCAGAGCGGGCTCCGTCCCTTCGCGAATTTGCCGTCAGGCAACACGCCGTTTGGTACGATGGTCGCTCAGATTCTCGGCGGAGGATTTACCGCCGATGTCCTCATCCAGGCTCTCGAGGAGAAAGGCCTCGGGCGGCGGCTAGCAGAGCCCAACCTCACGGCGCTTTCCGGAGAGAAGGCTAGCTTTTTGGTTGGTGGCGAAATACCGATTCCGGTTTCCGACAGAGGGGGCGACATCTCACTCGAATTCAAGGAATACGGCGTCCGGCTCAATTTCACGCCGACCGTCCTCGACAACGGCACGATCAACCTGAAGCTCGAACCGGAGGTCAGCCAGGTCGATGCGAACACCACGATCCGCACGACCTTCACCGAAATTCCAGCCTTCATCACGCGTCGGGCCAGCACGACGATCGAGGTGCGTGATGGACAGAGTTTCGCCATGGCCGGACTGCTCCAAAGCGTTCATACAAAAAACCAGGATCAGCTTCCGTGGCTCGGGCAATTGCCCGTCCTTGGTGTCCTGTTCAGGTCCTCATCCTTCCAGGAGGAGGAGACCGATCTCGTCATCATCGTGACGCCGCACCTGGTCCGTCCTGGTAGGCCAGGGCAGCCCTTGCGCACCCCGCTCGACAACGCGAAACCCAGCAACGATGCGGAGTTCTTCCTGCTCGGAAACCTGGAGGTCAGCAACGACATGCGACGCCGCTTTGTCGAGGGAACGGGCGTCGCCGGGCCCTACGGGCATATCGTCAACCTGAAGCCGGAGAAGGCCAATGCCCCTAAGAAAATCGTCAAGCCTTAAGTTCTCCCTCGTCGCCTGGGCCGGTCTCCTGCCGGTGCTCGCTCTCGGCGCATGCGCGGACTACGTCAAGCGCAGCGACACGATCACGGCATCCGCCGGAGATGCGATCGCACACAACAAGGTCGTGCATATCGACGATCCCTGGCCCCGCGCCTCCGCGGACACCCGCATCACCGGAAACGGCCAACGGGTGGACAAGGTGACGAAGCGATATCTCGCTGGCCCTTCCAGCGCGGCTCCGACATCCTTGTCGATTCAGCTCCCGACGTCGAACTCAGCCTCCCCGGACGGTTCGCCCCCTGCACAGTGATGAAAGCCGGCGCATTCAGGTTCGGCGAAACGGCTCACCCCTCGAAGCTGAGATGCTTTCTCGGCCCGAGGGAGCGCCTAAAACCAAACAAAAAGGCTTCGAACCACTCGGAGCCTTTTTTATTGAACGGCGACCGTGGCCCGTCAGGTCGGGGCCTGTTCCTTGCCGGGAGCCTGCGACTGGCTGCCCACATCGCCCGGCTCCTCGCGCCGCGGCAGATGGCTTGCGCTCACCCAGCGCACGATGTCGAGCATCACGACCGACAGGGCCTCGTCGAGCGCGCGGGCGGCGTTCGGCGCGTCCACGGCGATGGTAGGAACGCTGGCGCGGAAGATGCGGCCGTTCACGATACGGCCGTTTTGATCGCTGACGATCTTCACCGAGATCTCGGCGACCGCCTGGTTGTCAGGGGTCGCGATCTCGAACCGGCGCAGCTCGGAGATGAGCTGAATGTCGGCCACGGCGCCGCTGCTCGGGCGGGACACGCCCCGAAGTTGCGAGGAATTCTCGAAGGTGTTGATCAGACGGGTCTGGATCAGGCGCGGCAGGTTGTCGGCCCACTGCCCTCCTCCGATGAACGACACGGAGCCGCTGGCATCCTTCACCAGGATCTGCTGGGTGGAAAGGGCCTGCAGGGCCGCAGGCTCGTTGACCAGGATCTGGACGCCGGCAGCCCCCCGGATCCGGGACGTCGGCGCCGAAAGATCGAAGGTGGCGGGCGCCGGCCCCGACGAGCAGGCGCCGGCCAGGGCGGCCAGAACCAGCGCCGGAGCGAGGCTTCGGAGCAGGCAGGCTCGATCTTTCAAGGGGGGCAACACGGAGGGTCCACGCATAAAGGTTACTTAACGGCGTCCACTATACTCGGGGAGATTCGAACGACCACCGAAAAGAAACTGCTGTGGATTACGTTCGATGCTTCGGACCGCACGGCTGATGTCGCCCAGGGTCTTGCGGCCCTCCACGGCCAGGGCCTCGTATTCCCGCAGGCCCGATTCCGTGAAGCGGTTGACGCCGCCGAGGATGCCTTGAATGCCTTCGGTCCGGGAGTTCAGATCGTTCGCAAGCTCGCGCACGGCCACGGCCGCCGCGCGGATCTCGTCGAAAGCCCCCTTCCCGGCCTCTCCGGAAGCCGAACCGAGGAACTTCTCGGCTCCGGCCAGCACGGCGTCGATCTTGTCCGCTGACCTGTTGAGCTTTTCGGTGATCGAGCGCGCCTCCTGGATGGCCTTGTCGATGTCCGGGCTGCGGCGGCTCAGGGTCTGGGTGAAGGTGTCCACATTGTCGACCGTGCGGCCGATCTTGGCCGGGTCCACGGCCTTGGTGATGGCCGCGATCTCGGCCACGGCCGAATCGAGCTTCGGCGCGGTCTCGTTGAGCCGGTCGACCAGGCTCGCCGCGTCCTTGAGGGCGTCGCTCACCACCTGGCGGTTCTCGCCCAGGGCGGCGGTGAAGTTGTCCACGTTCTCGACGATTCGGGCGACCCGCTGGCGGTCGACGGAGCGCACCACCTCGTCGACGTTCGCCGCCAGGGTCTCGAGCTTCTCGGCGAGAGGCCCGACCTTCTCGGCCGCCTGGCCGATCTGGGCCAGGAAGCGGTCGATGCCATCGGCGTTCTCGCCCAGGGCCTGGGAGAAGCGCTCCACGTTCTGGATCGTCCGGCTGATGGCGCCCTCGTTGTCGCTGACGACCCGCCCGACCCGCTCGAGCACGTCGTCGGCCCGGCGGGCGATGTTGCGCGCCGTCTCGATCAGGTCCTGGAAGTCGGACCGGTCGGCGAAGATCGTCGGCATGGGCTGGCCCGGACCGGCCACGAGCGGCGGGGCGCCCGCCTCGCCGCCGGACAGGCCGACATTCGCCACGCCGGTCAGGCCCTGGTATTCCAGCCGGGCGCGCGTGTCGGACCGGATCGGGGTGTTGCTGTTGACGGACGCGATGGCGACCACGCGGCGGGGATCCTCCGGCAGGAGGTCGAGGCTCGTCACGTCGCCCACGCGCAGGCCGTTGAAGGACACGCTCGACCCTTGTGACAGGCCTGCCACCGAACCGGAGAACACGATCCGTATGCTCTGGCGAGCCTGCCCCCGCTCGCCACCGGAGAACCAGTAGACGAAGCCGAAGGCGGCTGCGATCACCGCCAGGGTAAAGAGGCCGATCAAGGCATAGTTCGCGCGCGTTTCCATCGTCTTCCTTACGCGCCGCCGGCCATGACCGCGCGTGCCCGTTTCCCATGAAAATAAGAGCGAACCCACGGGTGATCCGATTCCAGCATCACCTCGATGGGCCCCTCGGCGAGAATTTTTCCCTCGCCCAAAGCCGCTATCCGGTCGCAGACCGAATAGAGGCTGTCCAGGTCATGAGTTACCATGAATACGGTCAGGCCTAAAGTCCGCTGTAACGTCGCAATGAGATCGTCGAACTCGCCGGCGCCGATGGGGTCGAGGCCTGAGGTCGGCTCGTCGAGGAAAACGATCTCAGGGTCGAGAGCCAGCGCCCGCGCCAGGGCCGCGCGCTTGATCATGCCGCCGGACAACTCGGAGGGAAGCTTGTCGGCGGCATCGGGATTGAGCCCTACCATCTCGATCTTGAGCATGGCCAGCTCGTCGAGCAGCCGGTCCGACAGGTGCAGGTACTCGCGCATCGGGACCTGGATGTTCTGCTTCACGGTGAGCGCCGAGAACAGCGCGCCCTGCTGGAACAGCACGCCCCAGTGCCGCTCGAGCTGGCGGCGCTCCTCGGGCGACAATGCGTCGAGGTTCTGGCCCAGCACCTCGATGGTACCGGCCCGCTTGGGCACAAGCCCGAGGATGGCCCGCGTCAGGACCGACTTGCCCTGGCCGGAGCCGCCGACGAACCCCAGGATCTCGCCGCGATAGACATCGAGATCGAGCCCTTTCAGGATCGTTCTCTCTCCGAAGCCGACCTCCACGTCCCGGACGCGGATGATCACGTCGCGGTTCTGGGTCGGGTCGGGGTGGCGCCGTTCGAGCATCATCTCAGTAATTTATCGCTGCGAAGAACATGGCGAAGAGGCCATCGAGCACGATAACCATGAAGATCGCCTTCACCACCGAGGAGGTCACGTGCCGGCCCAGGGACTCGGCGGAGCCCGCCACGGCCAGGCCTTCGAGGGTCGCGATGATGCCGATCACCAGCGCCATGAAGGGAGCCTTGATCATCCCGACGAGGAAGGTGTTCAACCCCACGGCGGCCCGGAGGCGGTTCAGGAAGATGTCCGGGCTGATGTCGCCATAGACCCAGGTGGTGAGGCCGCCGCCGACGAGCGCCGCGATGGAGGCGATGAAGGTCAGGAGCGGCAGGCCGATCACCAGCGCCATGATGCGCGGGACGATCAGGACCTCGATGGGGTCGAGCCCCATGACCCGCAGGGCGTCGATCTCCTCGCGCATCTTCATGGAGCCGATCTCGGCCGTGAAGGCCGAACCCGAGCGGCCCGCCACCATGATCGAGGTCAGAAGGACGCCCAGCTCGCGCAGGACCAGGATGCCGATGAGGTCGATGACGAAAGGCGTCGCGCCGAACTTCACGAGCTGGAAGATGCCCTGCTGCGAGATGATGCAGCCGACGAGGAACGAGATCAGCACGATGATCGGCACGCCGCGATAGGCGATCTGCTCCAGCTGATGGACCACCGCCGTGCCCCGGAAGCGGCGCGGATGGATGACCACGCGGATCAGCGCCGCGACGAGCTCGCCCAGGAAGCCGACGCCGCCGACCATGTCCCTGCCGGCGCCGGCGACGCTCTGGCCCACATCGACGAGGAAATCGACCGCGCGGGAGTGTCTCGGCTTCGGGCCGCCCTGGAAATCGCGATAGGCCGCCTCGTCGAGGAGGATCTTCTGCTCGGGCGAGGCCTCGGCGAGATCCACCTGCCCCTTCCCGGACAGCACATGCCGGGTGCGGTTGAGCGTCCAGGCGCCGAGGGTGTCGAGACGCTCGACACCGCTCAGATCGAGAACCAGCGGGAAGGCATCGGCTTCAGCCGCGATCTCGTCGGCCAGGGCCTCGACCTTCTGGGCATGCGGCGCCGTCCAGGGACCGGCCAGCCGGACCGTCGTCCGCCCCTCGGCGCGGTCGATTGTGACTTCCGGCTCTCGAGCCAAGGTGCTCTGCGCCACGATCATCCCTTCGGCGTTGATTCCGCTTGGTGATAGCGTGTCATTGCGCCACAAGTCGAGACGAAGTTGAGAAGAGAAGCCACAGAATGCGCAAGCTCACCGTTTCCATCGACCGTTTCCCCATTGCCGGAAAGTTCACGATCGCCCGCGGCTCCCGCACCGAGGCGGTGGTCGTCACGGCGACGATGACCGAGCACGGTGCCGTCGGCCACGGGGAATGCGTGCCCTATGCCCGCTACGGCGAGACGGTCGAGGGCGTGGCGGCCGCCATCGAGGCCGTCCGTCCGCAGATCGAAGCCGGCCTGACCCGCGAGGCGCTCCAGAGCCTCATGCCCGCGGGAGCCGCCCGCAACGCGGTCGACTGCGCCCTCTGGGACCTGGACGCCAAGCGCTCCGGCATCCGAGCCCATCTCACCGCCGGCCTGACCCGCTGGCCGCCGGTCACCACGGCCTATACGATCAGCCTCGACACTCCCGAGGGCATGGCGGAAGCCGCCGCCAGGGCGGCCGAGAGGCCGATCCTCAAGGTGAAGTTCGGCGCCCCCGACGGCGACATCGAGCGGATCAGAGCCGTTCGCCGGGCCGCGCCCCAGGCGACCCTGATCGCCGATGCCAACGAGGGCTGGACCGAGGAGAATCTGGAGCAGCACCTCGCCGCCTGCGCGGATGAGGGCTATGCCCTGGTAGAGCAGCCCCTGCCCGCCAAGGCGGACGAATATCTGCGCGGGATCTCGCGTCCCGTCCCGATTCTGGCCGACGAGAGCGTTCACGACCGGGCGAGCCTCGACCGGCTGGTCGGCCTCTACGAGGTCATCAACATCAAGCTCGACAAGACCGGCGGGCTGACGGAGGCGCTGGCCCTCGCCGATGCGGCGGAAGCCCGGGGCTTCTCGCTCATGATCGGCTGCATGGTCGGGACCTCGCTCGCCATGGCGCCGGCCCTGGTGCTCGCGCCGCGCGCCCGCTTCGTCGATCTCGACGGGCCGCTCCTCCTCGCCAGGGACCGGGAGCCCGGCCTGCGCTACGAGGGCAGCGTCGTCTATCCGCCCGAACCCGCCCTCTGGGGTTAGAGCCTCGGACCCAAAAGTGGATTCCACTTTTGGGATTCATCCGATGCTCCTTTGTAAAGCAGCACATCGTTCAAGGCGGAAAACCGGGATCACTTTTCCGCACGATGTGCTGATTTTTCTGGAGGCGCACGACCGCCACCATCAGGGCGAAGCCGATGGCCCCCAGCGGCGCCATCGCGGCGAAGACGCCTGCGCCCGCCTCGGCATAGATCACGCCGCTGACGATCGTGGAGGCTGCGGTCGTCAGGGCCGCCAGGGAGCCGTAGATTCCCTGCGCCCGCCCCCGCGCCTTCATGGGCGCGAGCGCCGCCAGGGCCGCCATGGTGCCGATATGGGTGGCCGCGAAGGTCAGGCAGTGCATGGTCTGCAGCACGAACATGACCTCCGCCCCCGGCTGCAGGGACATGATGGTGAAGCGTATGACGGCCGCGGCCGATCCGAGCATGATCAGGCCGACGCCCGAGCTGCGGCCGACATGGCGGCCGAGATAGAGGAAGACCAGGATCTCGGCGATGACGCCGGCCGCCCAGAAATAGCCGATGACCGCGTCGGAGAAGCCGATGGAGCGCCAGTAGATGCTGGCGAAGGCGTTCAGGGCCCCGTGGCTGCCCTGGGTCACGGCTCCCGCGATCAGCACCAGCCACAGGACCCGGGAGAGTTGGGCGGGAGCGCTCTCCGCCGGCGTTTCATGCGGGCCTGCGGGTTCGGGTGCCTCGTCCGGAACGGCCATGAGCGTCGCCGCGATTCCCAGGATCGGGATGAGGGTCAGGGCGATAATCACGCTGTTCGCCCCGAAGGCGCCGACCAGGTACCCTCCCACGATGTTGGTGATGAAGAACGCGACCGAGCCGGCGCCCCTGATGCGGCCGTAGTTCAGGCCGGGATGGCGCTGGACCGCGTTGGTCGAGACGAGATCGTTGCCGGGAATGACGCAGGATTGCGCGACGGCGACGAGCGCCACCAGGGCCATGATCGGGATGGCGTCGTCCACCAGCAGGAACAGCGGAAAGCCGATCAGCTGACCGAGATGGCTGGCCAGTAGCAGCCGCCTCGCCCCCAAGGACCGGTCCGCGAGGCTCAGGAGCGGCGCCGTCGCCAGGATCCGCACGATGATGGGGATGGCGACCACGAACCCGATCACGGTCGGCGACAGCGCCTTGCTCTGCAGCCAGAGCGGAAAGAACGGCAGATACATCCCGTGACTGGTGAAGCTGGCAGCCTGCAACGCACCCAGGCGAAGTTCGAGAGCTTTGAGCGGATGCATCGGAATTACGTTCTTCTGGAAGCGGGAGACGGAGAGAAAGGAGCAAGAACGCGGTGCAAGACTACCCCTGAAGGCCTTGCAGGGGTTGAGCTTGAGGGCACTTTGCACACATCTGTTGGAGACAGGAATCAAACCCGGCAGAGATGGATTGCGCCACCATGCCCGATGAAGAGACCAACGTCACGTTCGGCGACCTGGATTTCGACGCCATCGAAGCGGCCGTCATGGAAACCGCTCGCGGCCGCTGGTTCCTGAAGGAATTTGCCCGGCGCAACCGCAATGCGGACACCCAGGCGGTTCTCGAGGCCGTGGATCGTCTCAAGGCCCTGCCCCTGGACGCCCGGACGGTAGAGCCCTTCAAGGCCTGCCTGGAGAAGATGGCCGCCACGATCCGGGAGACCCGGGAGGAGGTCCGCTCGCTTCCGGTTCTGGACGCGGACGATCCCTTGAACGCCGTCCCGGAAGCGGAATTCCAGGAGGCCGCCGAGCAGCGCATCCGGCGCATGGTGTCGACGCTTCAGGACCTGGAGAACGAGATCCAGGGCATGATCGATCTCGGCCGCGTCGAAATCGACCGGACGAAGGTCTCCTTGGAAACGGGCCCTTTCGAGGGTGAGAAGGTCCAGCAGCTCCACCCGCAATCTGCCTTCCTGATGTAGGAGCAGGTCATCCCCCGGAATGGGCTTTCTCGATATTGGAGAAGAACTGCCGGGCGCTCTCGCGCCAGGTGAAGGTCTCGCCATGGGCCCGGCAGCGATCCTTCGGAACGGCCAGAGCCGCCAGGGCCGCCCGGCGCAGATCCGCATCGAGGACGCCGCAGCCTGAACGACCGATCACGTCCAGCGGCCCCGTGACCGGGAAGGCCGCGATCGGCAGCCCGGAGGCCAGCGCCTCGATCAGCACGATGCCGAAGGTGTCGGTGAGGCTCGGGAACACGAAGACGTCCGCGGAGGCATAGGCGCGCGCCAGATCCTCGCCCGTGAGGGAGCCGAGGAAGCAGGCCTCCGGATATCTCCGCGCGAGGGCGGCGCGGGAGGGGCCATCGCCCACCACGACCTTGGTGCCGGGCAGATCGAGGCCGAGGAACGCGTCCAGGTTCTTCTCGACCGCGACGCGCCCGACATAGAGGAAGATCGGGCCGGCACCATCCAGGATCCGTTCGCTCCGCGGCCGGAACAGGTCCGTGTCGACACCCCGGGTCCAGCGCATGATGTTCCGGAAGCCGCGTCCGGCCAGGTCCCGCTCCAGGGAGGGCGTGCTGACCAACATGGCGCGGGCGGCCCGATGGAACCGCCGGAGCGCCGTGTAGGACCAGGCCTCGGGGATCCCGGTGCGGGCCGCCACGTATTCCGGAAAGCGCGTGTGGTAGCTCGTGGTGAAGGCCCGTCCCTGGCGCGGGCAGGTCAGCCGCGTCGCGAGGCCGATGGGGCCTTCCGTTGCAATATGGACATGGGTCGGAGCGACCTCATCGAGAATCCCCGCGACGGATCCCGGCCCGACCAGGGACAGGCGGATTTCCGGATAGGTCGGCATGGGAACGGAGCGGAAGCGCTCGGGGGTGAGGAACACGACCTCAGCGCCGAAGCGTGGAGCCTCGGCGGCCATGTATTCCAGCGAGCGCACCACCCCGTTGATCTGGGGACGCCAGGCATCGGTCGCGATCAGGAGGCGCATCAGGCGGCCCTCTCGCCGGCCTTCACGCCGATGAGGCCTTCATCGACCGCCTTCTCCCGCTCCGTCTCCATCCACCGGATCAGCTCGAAGGTGCCGTCATAATGCTCGACCACCGCCGTGCAGGACTCGACCCAGTCGCCGGTGTTCACGTAGGCCACGCCGAACCGGTCGTGCATGATCGCGTGGTGGATATGCCCGCAGATCACGCCGTCGGCCTCCTGGCGCCGGGCCTCCGCGGCGAGGAGCTCCTCGAACCGGCTGATGTAGTTCACCGCGTTCTTGACCCTCAGCTTGGCCCAGGACGAGAGCGACCAATAGGTCAGGCCGAGCCGCCGCCGCAGAATGTTGAGGTGGGTGTTGATGAAGAGCGCCGCCGAATAGGCTCCGTCTCCGAGAAGCGCCAGCCAGCGGGCATGGCGGACCACGAGGTCGAACTGGTCCCCGTGGATCACGAGATAGCGCCTGCCGTCGGCTGTTTCGTGGACCGCATAATCGGCGAGCACGATCCCGCCCAGATTGACTCCGATGTAGTCGCGCAGGAACTCGTCGTGGTTGCCGGGAAGGTAGACGAGGCGCGCGCCCTTCCGGACCTTGCGCATGAGCTTCTGCACCACGTCGTTGTGGGCCTGGGGCCAGTACCAGCCCGATTTCAGCCGCCAGCCGTCGACGATGTCGCCGACGAGGTAGATCGTGTCGGCGTCGTAGGCCTTGAGGAATTCGAGCAGCGCGCCGGCCTGGCACCCCTTCGTGCCGAGATGGAGATCGGACAGGAACAGGGTCCGTACGCGCAGAGCATTCACATCCTGAGCCATGGGCGCCTCCGGCGAGCTTGCCGACAAGAGCCAAACCGGATTCGCATCTCGTCCCCATGACGGTTTTTCTGCCGTTTCGTGACGGCGGGAACCGCAGCCCTCATCCTGAGAGTCCAGCTCACCCTTCGTTGCGAGGCGCAGGCGCTGTTTCCCTCCCCCTTGTGGGGAGGGATTAAGGGCGGGGGTGCCGGCGCCACGCTGGTCCAGTCCAGCGCCGCCCCCCCCACCTCCCCCTCCTCCCCACAAGGGGGAGGAGAGCTTCCGGCGAGCCTGCGAATAATGTTCTCACTTTGTTCTTGACAGGCAGGACAAGCTCGGCTATATCATTGCCCATCCCCGCCCGACGAGGGACGCGCTTCGCGAGGCGTCACAAGTGTCGGGGCAGGGAGCGGGCCTGCCGGACGGTGCACGCAGCCGCCCGGGCAGGAGGCCCTTGGCAGCCTTGTGCGGGTC
>JAEWKH010000165.1 GCA_023386155.1 Pseudomonadota bacterium | reverse complement strand
TCCGTAAGTAGCGCAGCGTTTGAAATGGGAAACCGGTCTCCTTCTCACGACTGATCCCGCGTGCCGGATCTCGCTATCCGGGACATCCCTGAATCTCCGAGGCATGAAGCTTGATCGCCCGCCGTGGCAATCCCGCTCTTCCATGAGGGTCAGAAGCTCGTGCAACCTTGCTGCATGGAGTGAAACCTGAAACCGCAAACGGCTGGGTTCTTCATCGAGCAGCGTAATAATTCCTGTGCCGTCTCGGGGTTGTCCCCGATGGACCGACCAGCCTTGCGCTCTACCTTCCGAAGGTCGCCGCGAAACGAGGAAGGTGTCTCATGTCCGAACTGGTGGTCGTTGGATTCGACAATCTGAATGATGCGGACCGGGTCCTGACGGAACTGACCCGGATGCAGAAGGAATACCTGATCGATCTGGAGGATGCCGTCGTCGCCATTCGTGGGGCCGACGGTGCTGTGCGCATCAAGCAGAGCGTCAACCTCGTGAGGATGGGAGCGACTTCGGGCGGCCTGTCCGGCGCGCTGTGGGGCAGCCTCATCGGCCTGCTGTTCCTCAACCCGCTCGCCGGCCTTGCCGTCGGCGGCGCCGTCGGTGCCGGCTCGGGCGCCCTGTCGGGGAGCATGATCGATTACGGCATCAACGACGATTTCATCAAGTCGATCGGCGACACCCTCAAGCCCGACACGTCCGCCCTGTTCCTGCTGATCCGCAAGTCCCAGCCCGAGAAGGTCCTGGCCGAGCTGTCGGGCTTCAAGGGGCGCGTTATCCGCTCCTCGCTGTCGCCTGAGCAGGAAGGCAAGCTGCAGGCCGCCCTGTCGAAGCTGCATGCGCCGAGCCCGAGCGAGGGTGCCGCGGCCGCGGGCGCAGGAGCAGCCCCGTAGGCTCCAGGGCAAGGCCCTGGCCGCCCGTTCTCCCTCCTTAGGCGCATCGAATGAGGTTGCCGCGGGGCGGGTAGGAGAGTCCTGACAATCCGCCGGGCTCGAGCCCGATCCCCGTTCCGCCAGGCGCTGAACCCGGCGCCTTGGCATCATGCAACGCAGAATCGGACCGCCGCAGAAGTTTTACGGTGCGTTTGCGGCGGCGAGGATTATATTGAAGGCGCATGCGCAGGGACGGCGAAGACCGGGAGGGTGCACAATGGCGATATCGTTGGATGCTGCGGCGGAAGTGTTCCGCGAAGCGATGCGGGACGCGGTCAAGCGTTATTCTCTGTGGTATCTCGTCGAGGGCCTTCTTCTCATCGCGGCGGGCTTCCTTGCGATCGTCTATCCCATCTTCTCGTCGACGGCCGTCGTCGTTCTCCTGGGCTGGCTCCTGGTCATCAGCGGCCTGCTGCAGGCGCTCAGTCTCATCAGCGCCCGGCACGTGCCGCATTTCTGGCTGCAGCTGATCTCCATCTGCCTTGCCGTGCTGATCGGCTTCCTGTTCCTGCGCGATCCCGCGCAGGGCATGATGACGATCACGCTCCTCCTCATCGTCTTCTTCATGATCGAGGGTATCTCCAAAGTCGTCTTCGCATTGACGATCCGGCCATTCCCCAATTGGGGCTGGGTGCTGGCGAGCGGCATGGTCGGCATCGTGCTTTCCCTCGTCCTCTGGGCCTATCTGCCCGTGACCTCCGTATGGCTCCTGGGGTTCCTGCTCGGCATGAACCTGATCAGCGTCGGCTCGGCCATCGCCTATCTTGCCTGGCAGGTGCGGGTGAGCTGATTGAAGCAGCGGACCCAAAAGTGGACCTGCACTTTTGGGATGGATCCGATGCTTTCTCTCTTGGCTGGCGCATCGTTCGGAGCGGACCCGGCGGGCCGCGTCAGCGAAAACCGGGTCCACTTTTCACTGACGTGGCCCTCCGGGTCGCTAGCGCGGCCCGCCGGGTCCGCACGATGCGCTAGAACCGCCAGATGAGCGGCACCAAGAAGACCGCTATGACGAAGAACCACATGAGCAGGGGCAGCCCCAGCTTCCAGTAATCGCCGAATGCATAGCCGCCCGGACTCATGACCATCAGGTTCGTCGGCGTCGCGATGGGTGTCAGGAAGGCCCCGGCTGCGGCCACCGCCGTGCTCATGAGAACGGGGCGGGGCGAGATCCCCATGCTGGTCGCGGCCGCCACCCCGATGGGAATGACGATCAGCGCGGTCGCCGTGTTGCTGATCAACTGGCCCATGATCGCGGTCAGCACGAAAAGGCCGGCGAGCAGGGCATAGGGACCGGCACCGCCGATGAGGCCGACAAGGCTTTCGGCCATGAGCTGGGCGGCCCCGGTCCCCACCATCGCGACCGACAGGGGCATCAGGGCGCCGACGAGGATCACCGTCGTCCAGTCGATGGCCCGGTAGGATTGCTCGACCGTCATGATCCGCGAAAGCACGATGGCCGCGGCGGCCAGGAGTCCCGCGACGGCGGGCGGCACGAGGCCCGTTGCGAGCAGGATGACCATGCCGACCAGCACCGCGATCGCCTGATAGGCTCCCGGTCCGAGCGGCACCGTCTGGCGCCGCACCAGTTCGGGCGAGTTGACCACCAGCACGTCCGGATCGCTGAGATGAAGGTCGAGAGCCCTCCAGGTTCCCTGAAGCAGCATCGTGTCGCCGGCCCGCAGCGTAATGCTGCCACGTCCGGACTTCGGCTCTCCGCTGTCGATCTCCGTTCCGGCGCGCTGCACGGCAAGGATGATGAGATCGCCGCTTTCGGTGACCATACCAGGAAACACCGTATGCCCGACGAGACCCGAGCGCGGCGGGATCACGACCTCGGCCAGACCGGAGCGGCGGTTGAACAGGGTCTCCTCGCTCTGGCCCTCGCTCACGTCCTCGCGGAACGAGAGCTGCATCTGCGCCGCGACAGAGGCGGCCGCCTCGGCATTGCCGCGCAGCAGGATGTGATCGCCCTCCGCCACGGGTCGTCGAAGCGGAGCGGCGCTTTCGCCCTCCTGGACGGCGACGATCTGCACGCCGGGAAATGCGGAGAGGTCGATGTCGGCCGGGTAAAGGCCGACGAAGGGAGAGGCCGCGCGCACACGCATCTGGAAGACGCCGTCTGCGAGGCCGTACTGCTCCACCAGCGTCCTGGCGTGAAGGCTGAGATCGGCCGGCATCTTGGCCCCGTTGCGCTGGGGCAGAAGACGCTCGCCGAAGAAGATGATGATGGCCATCGTTCCGGCAAGCAGAGGAACGCCCACGAGGGCGAACTCGAAGAAGCCGAACTCGCCGGCGCCGGCCTCGAGCCCGGCCTCGGAGACGAGGACGTTCACCGGCGTGCCGGTCAGGGCGAGCATCGACCCCGCATGGGCGGAGAAGACGAGCGGCATCAGGAGCTGCGACGACTTCCGCTTGAGGCGCACCGCCATGACGACCACCACCGGCAGCAGGGCGGCCACCGCGCCGTTGACGCTGATCAGGGCGGTCAGCACGGCCACGAGGCTCATGGTCAGGAGGAGGAGGCGCGTCCGGCTCTCCTTGCCGGCCCCCCGGATCAGGAGTTGACCGGCCCAGGCCGTCACACCCGTCGTCTCGAGGCCTGCGCTCACGACGAAGAGGCACGCGATGAAGATGACGGCCGGGTCGCCGAAGCCGCCGAGCGCCTGTCCCAGAGTGAGAACCTGCGTCGCCCATAGGGCCAGCGCAGTGCCCATGGCGACGATGACGACCGGCAGCTTGTTCCAGATGAACAGGACGACCGCGATGGCAATGATGACGGCAATGGATGCGATGGGACTCAAGCGCTCACTCGTCCTCGATCGTAGCCAGCAGCAGCGCGAGGCGGCATCCCGCTGCGAACTCGGGCAGGTTCACGTATTCCTTGATGGTGTGGATTTCCGCCTGGCCGGCGCCGATCGTGACGGTGGGGACGCCGTGCTTGTCGAGCCAGTTGGCATCGAGGCCGCCATTCGAGAACAGGTAGTTGGGCTTGAGGCCGAGGATGGTCATCGCCCTGGTCGCGCGCCGCACCACGGGTGCGCTTTCGTCGAGATTGAACGGCGGATAGGAGGGTACGTGCGTGAAGGTCACGGCAGCCGCCTCGCCTTCGTGATCCTTCACGTCTTCCCGGGCCTTCCGGAAGGCCTGCTCGTACCCCTTCGCGATCGACGTGGCGAAGGCGGATGTCGGGCTTCGCGCCTCTCCCTTGATGAAAACGTAGTCGGTCACGACATTGGTCGCGTCTCCGGCGGCCTGTCCGTTCTTGCCACCGAAGATCCCGACATTGCTCGTGCCCTTGCCGTCCGGCTTCGCGACCTTGCCGAACCAGCCTTCGCGCCTCGCCTCCGCAAGGGCGACGGCGCCGACCATCGTGGCCGAGATGCCCTTCTCGGGCGCCACGCCCGCATGCGAGGCCTTGCCCCTGATCTCGACCTCCCAGTTCTCCTGGCCGACGGCGCCGACGATCAGATCGTTCGGGTCCTGGCCATCGACATTGATGCACATCACGGCGCCGCCGAGATCGGCAGGATCGAGCTCCCGCGCGCCGTGCAGGCCGCTTTCCTCGCGCACCGTGAATAGCAGGGTGATCGGCGGATGCGGCAGGTTGTGCTTCAGGAGCGTCTCCGCAAGGACCACGAGGATGGCGCATCCCGTGCGGTTGTCGCCCCCGAGCGCCGTCGTGCCGTCCGAAACGATGCGGTCGCCCTCGCGCCTCGGCTTGGCGCCGGCGCAGAGCGGCACCGTGTCGAGATGCGTCGAGAACAGCAGGCGCGGTCCGGGCCGGGTTCCCGGCAGGTCGACGATCAGGTTGCCCGTTTCCGTCGGGACGGGGATGCGCTTGTGCGCTTCGTCGAAGCGGATCGCGGAGGCCGGGACGCCGGCCTTCCGGAGCGCTTCGGAGACGGCCTCGGCGATCTTGGCCTCGTGCCCGGTCACACCTTCGACGGACAGGAACCGCATCAGGTGATCTTCCGCGGCGGCGATGTCGAGGGGAAGCGTAAAGCTGTCCATTGTTCCGACCCGTTGCTTGCTATGATCTCATCCAGCCGGCATCGGCTCACAATCCCCAGGGGAGTCCGAGCATCTTCCAGATGGCGAAGAGGGCAGTCCAGAGAACGAGGATCCATACGACGTAAGGAAGCATCATCGACACGACGGTGCCGACGCCAGCAGACCGGTCGTATCTCTGTGCGAATCCGACGACGAGGGCGAAATAGGCGTTGAGGGGCGTGATCGCGTTCATCGGCGAGTCGCCGACGCGATAGGCCGCGAGCACCGCCTCCGGCTCGACCCCGAGCTTCATGAGCAGCGGCACGAAGACCGGGGCGAAGATCGCCCACTTGGCGATCGCGCCGGTCAGCAGCAGGTCGATGATCGCAACGACGACGATGAAGCCGAGCAACAGCGGCAATGCGCCGATATTGGCGGCCTGCAGAGCGCCCGACAGGCTGAGCGCCATCACGGTGCCCATGTTGGTGTAGGTGAAATAGGCCACGAACTGGCTCAGGACGAAGAACAGGAAGATCGTGCCGCCGAGGCTCTTGATCGACTTCTCGATCGCGGCGATCACCTCGGGCAGTGTCTTCAGCGTGCCGGCACCGATCCCGTAGGTCCAGCCCGTGACGAGGAACATCAGCATGATCAGCGCGATCAGCCCGTTCATGAAGGGCGAGTCGCCGATGAGCTCTCCTGTGTCGGGGTTGCGCAGCGGCGCGCCCGGCGGAAGGGTCAGGAGGCAGAAGACCGCGACCAGGCCGAGCAGCCCTAACCCGGCAAATCGCAATCCGCGCGATTCCAGCTCCGAAAGCTCGGCGCCCTGCTCCGTCGTGGTTCCTTCCGCGGCCAGTTTCGGGTCGTATGGTCCCAGGCGGGGCGCGATCACGCGGTCGGTGATGACCGCGATGACGACCGTGAGGAACAGCACCGATGCGATCGAGAACCAGACATTCGAGGCAAGGCCGATGGACCGGTTGGGATCGACGAGATGAGCCGCGTCATTGGTGAATTCGACGAGCACGGCGTCGAGCGGCTTGATCAGCATGTTGACGGTAAAGGCGGCCGCCACGGCGGCGAAGCCAAGCGCGAGGCCCGCCAGGGGATGGCGCCCCACGGCCAGATACGCGATGCCTGCCAGGGGGATCAGGACCAGATAGCCCGCATCTGCCGCGATGCTGGAGATGATTCCGACGAAGGACAGAATATAGGTCAGTGCCCAATAGGGCGAGACGATGACGAGCTTCCGGATCAGTGCGGTGACAAGGCCGGACTCTTCCGCGACGCCGGCACCGATCATCGCGACGATCATGAGACCGACCGCCGTGAAGCTCATGAAATTCGGGATCAGCGACACGTACATGAAGCGGATACCGTCCATGGTCAGCAGGCTGCGGATCTCCGTGGTGGCCGTCTCGACCTGGTGCGTATCCGGGTTGATGCGTTCGAACGAGATGGCCGCTCCGAACAGGCTGAACACGGCCGAGAGCACCATGACGATGGCGATGAGGATCAGGAAAATGACCACCGGATGGGGAACCATGTTCCCCACGCGTTCGACACCGTCGAGAAAACGCTGCATGGCCGTTTTCGGCGCGACTTCCGTGCTGCTTGTCATGTCCAGCCCTAAGCTGAGAGGACGCCACGACAGAAGGCAGGACGCGAAGCTGTATTGATTGGCCAGTTGCCGAGCAACGATCGATACTGGCTGACCTGCTTCAGCTGCCTTCCAACAACAATTCTGAAATTCAGACCGGAAACAAAGATCCTGTCAGGAGAAAATGCAATCTCCCGCGAGACAAAAAAGACCCTCATGTGGATCATTAAACGTGCGGATTATGATCCCTTTTGTATCCATTGACAAGGAATAAATATTGAGTTGCCGATGAGATCGGGTCGTTGTCTGATCCGCGAGCGAGAAGCCGGACTGGCTGTTCTTGAATTCGCCGTCGTGCTGGTAACGACCGACGACAATACATCGAGCAGCCGATCCTCAACGCAAGGCGACCGGGAGGGACGACGTGGATCGGCCTCAAGCTCCGTTGGATGAAACGCATCGTGCCGCCGCTGACGATGGCTCGACGCATTGGGCTCTGATCGCCCTGGTTATCCTGGCTATCCTCGGCGCGGTCTATGTGGCCGACACGGTTATCGCTCCGGTGGCCTTCTCGCTGTTCCTGATCGCCATCCTCTGGCCGCTTCAATCGCGTCTCCAGGCCTACGTCCCGCGCCTGATCGCCCTGGCGATCAGCGTTCTGGTGCTCGTGATTACGTTCAGCGGCTTCGCCTCGCTGATCGTCTGGGCCTTCAGCCGCGTCGGCCGATGGATCCTCATCAACCTGAGTCGGTTCCAGGCGCTTTTCAATCAGATGACGCTCTGGCTCGAGGAGCAGGGAATTGCCGTGGCGAGCATCTGGGCCGACCACTTCAACATCGGCTGGATCGTGGGACTCATGCAGAAGCTCACCGGCCAGGTGAACACGGCGCTGAGCTTCTGGCTCGTCGTTCTCGTCTACGTCATCATCGGCCTGCTCGAGGTCGAAGGGACCGCGCGGAAGGTCGACACGCTCCCCAACCGCCGCATCGCGCGGGTCCTGCTCGACGGAAGCGAGGAGACGGCGGTGAAGATCAGGCGATACATGGTGGTGCGAACCCTGATGAGCATTCTGACCGGCGCGCTCGTCTGGGCCTTTGCGGTGATCGTCGGCCTGCCGCTGGCCCAGGAATGGGGCGTGATCGCCTTTACGCTGAACTACATCCCGTTCATCGGCCCCTTCATCGCGACCCTGTTCCCGACATTGCTCGCGATGGTCCAGTTCGACACTTGGCAGACCGTCATCGTGGTGTTCGCGTGCCTCAACGTGATTCAGTTCGTGGTCGGGAGCTACATCGAGCCGCGCCTGTCCGGCTCCGTGCTCGCCATGTCGCCCTTCGTCGTGCTGTTCTCGATCTTCCTCTGGACGTTCCTGTGGGGATTGCCGGGCACGTTCATCGGTCTCCCGATCACGATCGCCGTTCTCACTTTCTGCGCCCAGGATCCGTCGACCCGATGGCTGGCGACGCAGCTCGGCCCGCCTCTGGAGACGGAGCCGCCCGCTCCTGACCAGGCTCGTCCGGAAGCGTGACCTCCAGCCGCTCCGGAGCCGTGAATCGCAGTTCGCCGCCGCTGACCCCAAAGGTGTGTACGAGGAACGAGATGCGGCCGTTCCGCGCCCGGTTCATGACGGGAGATGCGGCCGAGACGATGCGGATGCCTCCGCACTTTCCGATCCATTCGGTGTGCCGGTGTCCATGGAGCACCACAAGCCGGCCGGCAAAGGGGCGCAGTTGCCTGACGAACCAGGAGCCATTGATCAGGGCCGTGCCGATGCGCTCGGAGAAGGCTTTTGCCGGCGTGGGATATTCCACGAGATGGTGGTGGAGCGCGACGATCCAGCCGGCCCGCGGATAGCGCTCCATGGCGGCCAGGAGATCCTGCGCCTGCAGCGCGGATATGATGCCGAGGGCATTGGTGAAGGAGAAATGCGATTCCGCATTCGAATTGAGAAGCGCGATGCCGATGCCGTCATCCGTCTTCGGCGGCACGATCATGGGGAAGGCATCGTCCCAGACCTGGGACAGGCGAAGGGACAGGCGGATCCCTCCCGTATCGGCGAAGGCCTCGATGTCGCTCCGGTAGGGCGCCAGCCTTTCCGACAGGGTGGGGCCGAGGCGGCCGGTCTCGGAATTGAAGCAGAAAACCCTGTCTCCATGCAGGGCCTCGATGGCGGAGAGGGTGCGCAGCTGGCGAAGGCGCTTTCCAGGGCTCGTCGGCAGTTCGAGACGGGCCGGGTTGGCCCGGTCCACGACATTCACGTCGTGGTTCCCGGGAAGGATCAGCACGCGCTCGGCCAGCGCGGGATGCTTCGCGATGGCGTCCATGAATTCCGCCCATTCCGCCGACCGGCCGGCATCCGTCATGTCGCCGGTGATCAGGATGAGATCCAGCGGGTGCTCGGCGTGAAGGGCGTCAAGCCGATCGAGGACATGGCGGATCCGCCCATTGCCCTGCGGCCCTGTGCGGCCGCTTTCGATCCGGAAGCCGTAGCGCTCTCCGACCGCGTGGAGGTCTGAAAGATGCGCGACGCGCCAGGTCCGGATTTCGGGCGGAATGTCCGCGAAGGTCATGAGATCGGTGGGCCTTCCGAGGGCGCCGTCCGCGAACGCCCATACCAGGGCCATGCCCGTCACGTAGCATCCCACGATCACCACGGCATTGGCGAGAGCCGGGATGATGAGCTGGAGCGGCGCCAGGATGTCACCGGCTTCGCCGACCCAGCGCGAGGCGGGCCAGGCGAGGGTCACGAACCAGAACGCCAGCGTGCTCACCAGAAGGCCGCCGCCGATGGCCGCGATGGCGTAGAGATGCTCGCGCCGCCGTGGCCTCATGTCGGGAGCAAGGCGGCCGATGACATGCCGCAGCCCTTCGCGAAACAGGGCATAGATCGGCTGAACGGCCAGCGCGTTGAGAGACCAGAAGCTTTGTTCGGCCGCGCGCAGCACGGGCTTGCCGCTGATCCAGGCGAGCGCCACGAGGCTGGCGACGATCAGCAGCGACCAGAAGCCTGCCAGCGCGGTCGCGACCTGTCCGGAAATCATGTGCGCCCATCCCAGAACGACCAGTGGCGCAAGGCCGAGCAGGGTCGCAGGAAGTCCGATCAGCATGATCCAGGCCAGGACGAGCTTCGGAATGCTGATCTCGGCAAGAAGCCGTCCGCCGATGGCCATGAGGGACCGGCTCTTGGTGCTCGCGACGTCGTCCTCCGTATCGCCGAGGCGCGGATCGATCAGCATGGGTTTCCACAAATGCATGCGTGGCAAAGGGGTGGCTCCTGCATGTAGTCTCGCCTGCCGGCGCATCGTGCGGACCCTACAGGCCGCGCCAGCGACCCATAGGGTCCGCACGATGCTCCAGCCTCTGTCATTCCCGCATCCTCCGCGACGATCCGAATGGTCACGACGTCACACGCGCATTCCTTCCCGCCGAGGACGCGCGACGGCATAGAGAGGCATGGGCTCGCTCAATCCCTTCAAGGCAAAATCGCCTCTCTTCTCCAAGGGCAGATTGGATCCGGCGACGAGATCGCGCACCGTCCGGGATACGAACACGTCGCCGCATTCCGCCAGGGAGGCGATCCGGGCTGCGATGTGAACCGCAATTCCGCCGATATCGTCGTCCTTCACCTCGATCTCGCCGGTATGCACGCCGCATCGGACATTCAGGCTCAAGGGATGGAGGTCGTCGACGATCGCACTGGCGCACCGGACGGCGCGTGCGGGGCCGTCGAAGGTGGCCAGGAATCCATCGCCGAGTGTCTTGATCTCACGCCCCCGGAACCGTCCGATCGCGTCACGGACGATTCTGTCGTGCTCGCCGAGAAGGGCATGCCAGCCGCGGTCGCCCATCACTTCCGCCTTGCGGGTCGAATCCACGATATCCGTGAACAGGACTGTCGCCAGCACACGATCCGGTTCGCTTTCGCTATGCGTGCCGGTGAGGAATTCCTCGATCGCATCGGCCATCGGGTTCACGTTTCCAGCCCACATCACGTGATCCATGCCCGGAAGCTCGACATATTTCGCACCCGGAATGTTGGCCGCGAGATAACGGCCTCCCTCCACGTTGACCCGTGTGTCGCCCGAGCGGTGCAGCACCAGGGTCGGGACACGGATCATCGGCAGAACGTGACGCACGTCGATCTGGCTGTTCATTCGCATGAGAGCTGTGACGGCCGAGGGACTAGCGCCCTGCCGCTCGAAGCGCGCCCACCATTGTCTGAAGCGCTCATCCGCCATCCGTGTCGGCGCGAAGGCGATGAGACTATCGCCTTGCCCCCAGGACCGGTCGATCCTCTCCAGGAACTGCTCGAACCGGTCGGGCGGCAGCACCCAGGTGTGAAAATCGGCATAGGTGCCATAGAGGATCAGGGCCTGTGTCCGTTCAGGATAGGTTGCCGCAAAGAGCATGCTCATCGCGCCCCCTTCCGAGATTCCCAAGAGCGCGGCTCTCGTGCTGCCCACGGCGTCCATGACCGCCCTGACGTCGTCCATGCGCTCCTCGAGGGTCGGCAGATCGCCCAAGCGATCGGAGAGTCCGGTGCCGCGCTTGTCGAAGAGGATGAGACGGCTGAATGCGCCCAGGCGGGACAGGAAGTGAGCCAGGTTCGGCTCATCCCAGTAGAGATCGAGGTTGGAGATGAATCCGGGGACGAAGACCAGGTCGAGCGATCCCTGGCCGACGACCTGATAGGCGATCCTGAGATCCCCGCTCCGGGCGTAATGCGTGTCGACCGGCATGGCCTGGCTCCGAAGCTGGCTGTCCGACGCGAGCGTCGGAACAGGAGGCACTCAGGTGGAGTCCAATGCTTTCAAGCAGGGACGAATGCTCTGCTCCATGCCGCATCCTGTCAAATCGAAAAGCCGAGGGGCATGATCGCAGAGGTGGTAGCGGGCAATAATGGAACGCGGCTTCCCAGCGCGCTTGCCGGGGAGCCGAATGCAGGCGCAAGCCTTCTTCAGGCCGCCGAAGACGTGTTGATGGGCAGGGATTCCAGCGCGCCTGCCTCGTCGATGCGGCGCGCGAGATCGTCCACTTCCTCTTCCGTCTGGTAGATGCCGAAGCCGAGGCGCAGGCGCTCGCCGCGGACATCCGTCACCACGCGCAGAGCCGCGAGGTCCTGGTGGATCGCCTGAGCCGCCGGCGTCTGGAAGGTGAGGAAATTGCCGCGCCGCATCTCGTCGGCCGGCACGATGAGCGAAGCCTGCTCGAGCAGGGCGGAACCGCCGGCACGGCGCAGGAAGTGCTGCTGCAGGGCCTTGGCGTGGGCATGGATGATGCCGGGCGTGATGCCTTCGTCTGCGAGCCAGCGCATCACCGCATTGAAGCGGTAGAGGCCCGAGGGATCGAAAGTCGCGCCCATGAACCGCCATCCGTCGTCGCTGTAGCCGACCTGTCCGCCCTGCGCGTTCGTGAGGTTGCCGAAGGCAGCGTACCAGCCGGTATCGCGCGGGCGCAGGCCCCATCCCGGCGGGCAATGCATGAAGCAGGCGCCTTCTCCGGCCATCGCGTACTTGTAGCCGCCGGCGATGTAGAACACGCGCTCCGCGATGCTTCCCAGATCCGTCGGCCGGGCCATGAAGCCGTGATAGCCGTCGATCACGATCATGGCGCCGTCGCAGGCGCATTCCGCGAGCCTGCGGCCGTCCGGCGCGAAGCCCGAATTGAAGAAGACCTGGCTGACGAAAATGAGATCGTAGCCGCCCTGCGCGGCCGTGAAGAAACGGTCCTCGAAGGTCGTGAAGGGCTCCGCCGTCACGCGCGTGACGGCAACGATGCGCTCCTCTTCCAGGCGCGCGATCTGGCGCGCGAAGGAATGAAACTCGCCGTCCGAGGTCAGGATGCGGACCGGCCGGTCCGTGGGAAAGCAGGAGAGGATGCGCTTCAGGAACTCATGGGTGTTCGGCGCCACCGCGATGGTCGACGGATCGGGCAGGTTGAGGTGCCCGGCCACATGGCCGCGATACTCGTCGAGGATGGGCCCCAGAACATGCTCCCACTTGTCGTCGATGAGGCGGGCGGCATCGTCCCAGGCCTGCATCTGGGCGTCGCGCGTCACGTCCGGCCAGGGGTGATGGCTGTGGGCCGCGAAATGCAGGCGGTCTGGCTCGGTGTTGAGGAAGCGGGAGAAGTGCGAGCGAAGGTCAAGCATGGCGCATCTCCTCCATCAAAGCCTGCCGCGCACGGACCAGAGCTCGGGGAAAAAGTAGCGTTCCAGCGCCTTGCGCAGATAGGTCACGCCGCTGCTGCCTCCCGTGCCGCTGCGCATGCCGATGATGCGCTCCACGGTCTTCATGTGCCGGAAGCGCCATTGCTGGAAGGCGTCCTCCAGATCGACCAGCTCCTCCGCGAGCTCGTAGAGATCGAAGTGCTCGCCCGCATGGCGGTAGATCTCCTCCCAGGCGGCCTCGACGCCGGCGCTGGCCGCGTAGGGCTGCGTCACGTCGCGGTCGAGAACCTCCGCGGGAATCGCGTAGCCGCGCCGGGCGAGGAGGCGCAGGGTCTCGTCGTAGAGGCTCGGCGCCCGGTAGGCGGCCTCGAGCTGCTCCGCGAGGTCGCTCCGATGCCGGTGCGGCGCCATCTTGATCGGGTCCTTGGCGCCGAGCTTGAACTCCACCAGGCGGTACTGCCAGGACTGGAAGCCGGAGGATTTGCCGAGCGCCGGGCGGAAGCTCAGGTAATCGGAGGGCGTCATGGTGGAGAGCACGGTCCAGGCCTGGATCAGCTGCTCCTGGATCCGGTTGATCCGCGCGGTGCATTTGAAGGCAGGCTGGAGCTCATCGGCCCGGATATGAGCCAGCGCCGTATCGAGCTCCCGGTTCAGGAGCTTCAGCCAGAGCTCCATCACCTGATGGATGGTGATGAAGAGGAGTTCGTCGTGCTCGGCCGTCAGGGGAGACTGGGCGGAAAGGAGAGTGTCGAGCCGGAGATAATCCCCATAGCTCATGCCTTCTGAGAAGTCGGTGTGAACCTGGTCTGCCGCTGCGGACAAAGCCATCTCCCTGATCTGCTCCGCTTCGGTGCGGATTATTACGTTACCTTAGAAGAGTTCAACGAAAGTAGGACATTGCGGCGGGCTTGTCACGTCGGGTCAGACGGAATTGGCATTCGGATCCCGAGGGGGTAGGTTGCCCGCCCCGAACGATCCATGATGGGAGCAACCTTCGCATGACCGACACTCTTCCCGACCGCCTGTCCTCGAACCCGAACAGCCCTTACTACAACGAGGAGTTGCTCGCGAAGGGGGTGGGTATCCGCTTCAACGGGGCCGAGAAGACCAACGTGGACGAGTATTGCGTCAGCGAGGGCTGGGTCCGGGTCACGGCCGGCAATGCCAAGGACCGCTTCGGCAACCCCATGACCATCAAGCTCAAGGGCAGGGTCGAGCCCTACCTGCAGGCCAAGGACTGAGGGCGAGAGGCGGGGACTCCCCGCCGTTCCAAGGACCGTTGCCCCGAAGCTCGCCGGCAGGGTGGCGCGGGGCCGGATCCAGGATAAGCTTGCCGATCGGGGAGGGGGCGTCGCGGGAAAGGTCGATCCTGGATGGCCGTCGGTCGGTGGTGGACAGCATTCATGATGACGGGCTGGCTCCTCGGCGGGCCTGCCCTGGCCCATAGCTGGTACCCGGTCTGGTGCTGCAACGATCACGATTGCCGCGAGCTGATCGAGGCCAGGGGCGAGACCGTGACCGAGACGGCGGAGGGCTGGAGGCTCTGGGACGGGCGCCTCGTCGAGCGGGATGAGGCCAAGATGTCCCCGGACGCCAAATTCCACATCTGTGAGGAGCCGACGACCAGGGCCATCATCTGCTTCTTCGCCCCGCAGGGAGCATCGTGAGGGTTCGCCCCATCGACCCTCCCGCATGGGTTCACGGAGCCGCTCTCAACCTCTCCCAGATCGCTTCCGCGGCTTTGCCGTAATCGCCGTCGAAATGGTGCCCTCCGTCGAGGGCGACCCTCTGCGCCTGGCCGAGCTCGGGGGCCGTGCAGGAGGTCTCGTTGTCCTGCGCCTCCTCCGTGCCGTAGATGCATTGTGTCCGGTCCAGCGGCAGCTGGTGCAGGAGGGGGGACAAGGGACGGCTATCGGCGGAGGCTGCGCCGATGAAGCCCTCGACGGTGATCTCGAAATCGGCGTTGGTGCCAAGCGCCAGAAGCGACACGAGGCCGATGCGGTCTCTGGTTTTTCTCGGCAGCTCGGGCCACACCTCGGGCATGATGTCGGAGCCGAACGAGAAGCCGACGATCGCGTAACGGTCGGTGCCGAACTCGGCACCGTAATGATCGAACAGCAGGGCGAGGTCGGCGGCGACGTCCTTTGGGCTCTTCTTGGACCAGAAGTAGCGCAGCGAATCCAGCCCCACGACGGCGACGCCTTTCTGCGCCAGCCACTCGCCGATGGACTTGTCGATGTCCCGCCAGCCGCCGTCGCCCGAGATGATGACGGCCAGTCCTTTCGCGGGACCATCGGGCCGGATGACCGAAACGGGCAGTTGCGAGTGCCCGCGCTCGCCGGTTTTGCTCAGCTCGATGGCGTTTTCGACCAGGGCCTGCCGGACCGCCGCGTCGTCCTCGGCGGGAATGAAGTCCACATCGTCGCCGTCGCCCTGGAAGGCCTCGGTGGCTTGGCGCTCGCGTTCGGGCGCGATGGCCCGCCAAGGCGCGGGGAGGTCCGGAGCCCGGCGCAGGGCGAACATCCCGTCGCCTGCGGAGTCGAGCTTCGGATCGAAGCAATAGGTTCTGTCGGATCTCAGCAGAGGCCTGAAGCCGATGCCGATGGCGCCTCCCAGGGTGTTCGCCGGAGCCTGTGCCAGGGCCGCATAGGCGAAGGCCGCCCCGTCGCCCCGTCCGGCGATCACGGGGAAGTAGTAGCGCTGGAGCCCGAGCTTGCGCTGCACCGCCTGGGCGAGGTCCTTGAGATCGTCGGACACGTAGTGACATTCGTCGCTCGGTGGCGACTTGGCGAAGTCCGCGCGCAACGCTTCGAAATCGAAGGACACGGCGATCAAACCGGCCTTCGCCAGCGCAAGCGCATCCTGCCGGCGCGCAGCCGCATCGGCTCCATTCGCCACCAGAACGACCAGACCGCGCGGCGCGCGTTCCTCCGCCTTCACGACCTCGACGGCGCCGAAGCCCTCGACGTCGATGGTCGTGGTCGCGATGGCCGGCGGCATCAGGGCGGACCATGCGGAGCGGCCGAGCATGACGCTTCCGAGAACCAGGGCAACGAGCGCCGTCGCGATCGTCAGGTTGCGGATAGGCTTGAGCGTCCTCATGACCTGCCCCCCTTGCTGATGGTTCTGATCGGGCCGCCCGAGATCAGATTGCTCACGTCGAGCAGGATCTGCGGCAAGGCCCATCCGCCGGGACTGGCGAGATAGCGCGGCTCCCAGACGGGGCCGAACTTCTCCTTGTAGGCCCTCAAGCCCTTGAAGCCGTAGAAACGCTCGCCGTTGCGGGCCACGAAGGCTGCCACCTTGTGCCAGCTCGGCGCCAGGCGGTGGTCGGACAGGCCCGAGAGCGGCGCCATGCCGAGGTTGAACCAGCGGTAGCCCCGCGCCTTGCCCTCCTGCATGAGGCTGACGAAGAGCAGGTCCATGATGCCGGGGATGTCCGGCAGATGGCGCATGAGGTCGATGGTGATCTCGCCTCCGGGCTGGCCGTACCAGATATTCGCGAAGGCGACGATCGAGCCTGCGCGGCGGATCACGGCGATGTCGAAGGACGACAGGTAGCGCTCGGACCAGAAGCCGATGGAGAACCCCTTCTCGCCCGCGCCGCGTCCGGCCAGCCAGGCATCGGACACACGCTTGAGCTCGGCAAGATGCGGGGGGACCTCGGCGGCCGGGATGATGGCGAATTCCAGGTTCTCCCGCCTGGCGCGGTTGAGCGCCGCACGCCAGTCCTTGCCCGCCTTGCCTTCGGTCGTGAAGGCATCGAGATCCACATGCGCCTCCTCGCCCAGCTTCACGAGGGAAAGGCCGCCGTCGAGATAAAGGGGCAGGTGCGTGGGGCTGACCTGATAGAACACGGGCCAGCCCGCATTCCGGTCGACCTCTTCCAGGAACCGCCACATGAGGTCGGCCGCATGTTCGGGCTTCCCGATCGGATCGCCCATGGCGATCCAGCTCTTGCCGCGCACGGAATACATGAGGAAGGCCTCGCCGGATTCGTGGAAGAGGAAGCGCTTGTCCTCCAGGAGCGCAAGATGCGCATCGGCCCGCTCCGCGTGGGACAGCGCGCATGCGAGGGCATCGGGCTTCAGGGGTTCCACCCGGCGGGCATCGGGGTGGCGATGGATCATCGCGTAGAGCGACAGGGCCGCACCGATGATGATGGCGAACAGGCTGCTGCGCAGGAAGCGGGATGCATCGTCGTGCCAGCTGAATTGCCACCACAGGTCATGGCTGTAATCGACATCCTGGAACGCCGTGAACCCGAGCCAGAGGGTGCAGCCGAGAATGAAGGCGACCGCGACGAGCCAGCGGGGTTCCAGCGGCTCCGCGAAGATTCCGGCCTTCCGGTAGAAGGCCGAGCGGTGCGTCAGCAGGAGGGCCAGAACGGCGCCCAGAACGAGGGCCTCCTCCCAGTCGAAGCCCTTGGCCAGCGAGACGACGATCCCGGCGCCGATGACGACGACGGACAGGGTCCAGGCGCCCGAGAGGCGGCGCATCAGGCCGCGGGAGAGAATGAGGAGCACGACGCCCGCCGTGCTGCCGACGAGGTGTGAGACCTCGGCAAAGGGCAGGGGCACCAGGAGCCGCAGGGCGCGCACGCGTGAATAGTCGTTGGGAAGTGCCCCGGACGTGAGCAGCACCAGTCCGCCGATGAAGGTGAGAATGGCGATGGCCGAAGGGACCAGGGGCAACACGAGGCGCCGGATGTTCCGTGCCGCGCGCGTGAGCTTCGCATTCGATCTGCGCACCTCGTGGATTGCGAAAAGCGCGGCGGCGGACAGAAACGGGATCAGCGTATAGGTGAGCCGCCAGACGAGAAGGGCAGACAGCAGCTCGGCCGTCGGAGCCTGCGGGAATGCCAGCAGGAACGCCGCCTCGAAAGCGCCGAGGCCGGCCGGGACGTGACTGACGACAGCCAGCAGGATGGCGCCGGCGAACACGGTGGCAAAGACCGGAAAACCGATACCGACGTCGCCGGGAAGAAGCACCCACAGGGCCGCGGCGGCCGCGCAGATGTCCGTGAGGCCGAGACCGATCTGGCCAAGAGCCGCCCCGCCGCCCGGAAGGCGGACCCGCACATGGCCCCAGCCGATTTCGCGGCTGTGCCGGCGGTTCCAGGCGAGATAGGCGGCCAGCCCGGCCAGCAGCATCAAGCCGAGGCCGCGGTTGAGGCTCGACGGCAGATGATCGAGGGATGCGAGGGCCTGCGGCTCGAAGGCGGCGCTCAGCCCCAGCACCCCGGCCATGCCGACCCACAGGGTGATGGCGGCCACAGCCGTGAGCTTTGCGACCTCGCCCAGGGTCAGGCCGGCCCTGCCATAGATGCGCCAGCGCACGGCACCCGCCGTGACGAGAGGAAATCCAAGGGTGTGGCCGATGGCGTAACTCGTGAAGGATCCGAGCGCGATGGTCTTGAGCGGGACCGCCTTGTCCGTCGCCGCACGGACGCCGAAGACGTCGTACCCGACGAGCGCGCCATAGCTCACGGCGGCGAACGCGAGGGAGAGCCCGACGAGCCGGGGTGGCGTGCCGAGTGCGCTCTCCGCCACGGTCGAGACATCGAGCCCGGCCAGGAGCCTCATGAGCAGGGCGACGAGGCCGAGACATCCCGCGATGGCGAGAGCCGGCATCGCCCAGCGCAGGAAGGGATGCCGGCGGCGAGGGGAATGGTTCGCCGCAGGCTGGGTCGCATCGGGCGCCTGCTGCGCCTCGATGGCTGGTCCCGCGTCGGCGGCACGGAGAGCGTTGGTCGGCATGGGAGGTCTCGTCTGGTGATCGTAAGGCGCCTGTCATCCGGCGCCGGGGCCTCGATCATGGGTCGAGGCACGAGCAGAGGCGTGCGGCGTCGGCACACGGGAACGCTTGCGCGCGCAGGCATGCGGCGCAGCTGGAGCTCAGACGAAAGGGGGACCGGTCGGCGGTGCGGCGCAAGGCCTGTGAGAGGGCGGTGCGTTGGGATGGGCGACGCAGCCCGTCCTGATCAGGCGGGCCTGATCGAGGACGATTGCTGGTGCGACGCCGGGCAGGGCGGGGCCTGCGTCGTCCTCACCGCCGCTGAATGTGGCCCAGAGAGACAGGGAAGGATCTTCACGAGGAGCGACGAGATCGTCCGAAAGGCTCCGCGTGCTTTCAAGCGCTTCGATCCGGTCCCTGTCATCGAACAGGCACGGCCTTGCCTGCGCGGCGCCTGTCACGAGCAGGAGCGCCAGCAGCGACTGGGCGAGTGCCAGGAGGATGCGGTGCGGAATCACGGAAAATCGCCTTAAGCCTGTGCGATCATCTCACAGGTAAGGTGAATGGTTGCTGATTGCGGCAAAAGCAAGTGAGGCGGAGCCCAAAAAGAAAGCGCCCGCTTTCCAGGGGCGCTTTAAGGTCCGACCCGTAGGGGCAAATAACAAGGCCGGTAGGCCTACCTAATCATGGAGTATTTTGGCCAAATTGTGGCTGCCCAGAGCCTGAATGGGGCATGTCAATAGAAGATATGCGTTATTCTGACGTCCTGAATCGTTCATTTGCGAACTATGGGGTATTGATTAAGCGTAACGCATAATTTATGTCGGTCACACCGTAGGGGCAAATACGGTTTTAAGGGTCGCGAACACAGCCGTATAAAGGCTGGGCGCGGCCCTTTTCTATATAAGTCTATTATTTCTATTTATTGCTAATTGTGGATTTGCTTGGGAAGAAGATCCGCTACTTAGGCCTGCTGCGGGCTTCCTGCAGCCGCTCCATCGTCGCCTTGATCTCCTCGGCAGCCTTCAGGCCGCGAATGCCGATCACGCCGCGGTCGACGGTCTTCCCGTTCTCGTCCTTCCGGCCGTTGAAGAAGGCGTCCCGCTGCTCCTTGGACATTTTGAGGACGGTGCGGGCCTCGGTCTCGATCCGCCATTCCTCGGACCAGGTGCTGACGGGTTCGCCGGTGAATTCGGAGACGGCTTTGGTGTCGCGGGAGTAGGTCATGGCGGGCGTTATGGCATGAGGCCGTGAACAAAGGCTTTCCATCGCGCCTCGCCCATCATCGAAGAACTCCCGCGCCGGATTCACTCCGCGAGGCGCGAAAGGATCCGATGGGCCGCCTTCACGCGGGCCTCGTTGGGATAGAACTTGTTCGCCAGCATGACGATGCCGATCTTCCTGTCCGGCACGAAGGCCACATAGGCTCCGAATCCGAGAGTCGAGCCGGTCTTGTTTACGATCGTGTCCTGCCGCGGCGCCATGGGCGGATCGATCGCGGTCGCCGGATGAGCCTTCTGGTTCATCGTGTTGCCGGTCACGAGCGTGTCCAGGGGGACCGGATAGGGATACTGCTCCCAGATGAGGTCCTGGATCAGTCCGCCCGAGCGGAAATAGCCTTTCCGGGTCGCGGAGACCGCCCGGGCCAGCTTCTCAGGCACCGGCGCGACGCCCATGTTCACTTCGAGGAAGCGGGCCATGTCGACGGCGTTCGACTTCACGCCATAGGCTTCGTCCGCGAGCAGGGCCGGGGACACGCGGACGGGCTTGCCGGCGCGATTGTAGCCCCAGGCATATGACTTCATCTCCGCGGCGGGAACATCCACATAGGTCCGCCGCAGGCCGAGTTCCCGGAACAGCTCCTGTGCGAGGGATGCGAAGTCTCCGCCCATGGCCCTTGCCGTGGCCATTCCGAGAAGGCCGATGCTCGGATTGGCGTAGCTGCGCTGCGTGCCGGGCGCGACCTTCGGCGTCCAGGCGCGATAATAGGCGATGAGCTGCTCCTGGTCCTTCACGTCATCGGGCAATTGAAGCGGGAAGCCGCCTGTCGTGTGGGTCGCGAGATCCAGGAGCCTCACCCTGTCGAGGGCGCTGCCCTTCAGTTCGGGCATGTGCCGGCTGACGCTGTCGTTCAGGGAGATCTTTCCCTCGACCTCGGCATAGGTCGCAAGGGTCGCGGTAAAGGTCTTGCTGATCGATCCCAGCTCGAAGAGCGTGTCGCGCGTGACGGGAACCCGAGGGTCTTTCGACGCCAGGCCATACTCGATGAAGTGGCGTTTCCCGTCGATGGTCACCGCGACGGCCATGCCGGGAATTCCGTATTGCGCGACGACAGGCTTCACCGCCTCCTCGACGACCTGCCGCACCTTCGCGCTCGGGTCGGGGCCCGCGGCCAGGGCCTGAGGCGGGGCTGCGACGGTTAAGGTGAGGAGGAAGGCTGCGAGTCCGGGATATAGTCGCGACAGCAAAGGCATCTCCTTTTCGTACGATGCGCTCGCATCGGGAGGGGCACTGACTCACGGCGCGGCTCTTTCAACAAAGAACCTTTCATTCCGTCAAGAAAGTCTTTGCCTTGCTCCCGGCATCTTGAGATTTCTACGGAAAGCCTCCCGGAGTCCGACAATGCGCTCTACAGCAATCGCTTCCCTTCTGCTCATCGGCCTGACGAGCCAGGCTCTGGGCCAGGCCGCTCCTGCCCCATCCAATGACGCCGTGGCTGCAAGCCGGGCCGAGATGCGCGAGCTGATCGAGGCCATGCAGGCGACGGCGAAAGCGTCCCGTGAGAACGTCGACTACGCCCGCGTCGTCCCGGACCTCCTGTACCAGATCCTAGGAAAGCTCGATAAGATCGAGGACAAGCTCGACAAGGTCGAGACGACGCTGAAACGGACACAGGCGTCCGCTTCCGGGAAACGCTGAGCACGGTTGCGCGCGTCGGGATCCGGTTCTCTATCCGGCCAGGAACCCCGCCAGCGCCCGCGGATCCACGTTGCCGCCGCTGATGATGATGCCGACGCGCTTGTCCTTGCAGGGCACGATGCCGTGCAGCACGGCGGCGGCCGCGAGGCAGCCGGTGGGCTCCACCACGATCTTCATGCGCTCGACGAAGAACCGCATGGTGTCCACCAGCTGCGCATCCGACACGGTGAGGATGTCGTCGACGAGCGCGCGCATGATGGGGAACGTCTTGCTGCCCACATAGGTCGTCTGGGCGCCGTCCGCGATGGTGGCGGGCACGGGGATCCTGACGATGGAACCCGTGCGGAAGGATTGCTGCGCGTCGTTGCCGGCTTCCGGCTCGACGCCGTAGATCCGGCAATCCGGCGCGAGCGCCTTGGAGGCAAGCGCCGAGCCCGCGAGCAATCCGCCGCCGCCGACGCAGACGAGCAGCATGTCGAGGGGGCCGACCTCCTCGATCAGCTCCTTCGTCGCCGTGCCCTGGCCGGCGATCACGTCCTCATGGTCGTAAGGCGGGACGAGGGTCAGGCCGCGCTCCTGCGAGAGCTTGCGCCCGATCGCCTCGCGGTCCTCCTTGTAGCGGTCGTAGAACACCACCTCGCCGCCATAGCCCTTGGTGGCTGCGACCTTCATGGCCGGCGCATCCTGCGGCATGATGATGACGGCAGGCACGTCCTGGAGCTGCCCGGCATAGGCGATGGCCTGGGCATGGTTGCCGGACGAGAACGCGACGACGCCGCGCTTCCTCGCGTCGGGAGACAGCCGCGCGATGGCGTTGTAGGCGCCGCGGAACTTGAACGCGCCCCCGCGCTGGAAATTCTCGGCCTTGAAGAACAGCCGCCCGCCAGTGCGCTCATCGGCGGTGCGCGATGTCAGAACCGGCGTTCGATGAGCCACCCCGTCGATGCGCCGCGAGGCCGCGACGACGTCGTCGTAAGTCGGCAGGTTCACCGGGGCGGGGGCGGTCTCTTGGGCGGTCTCTTGGGCGGTCTCTGGCGGGCTCTGCACGTTCATGGTCACTCACGCTTTCCTCGAAGCTTCCGGTCGCCTTCGCGCCTCCCAGGCGCAAGGCGCAGCCTCGTTCCCGACCCTATCAACTTTGCGCAAGCCTTGTCACCTTCGGGGCTTTTTCAAGAGGCCGGGGTCTTTCGGGTGCGGACCGGCCAAACGCCGCCGCCAGAGCTGTTTCCACTGGCGGGGAATCAGCTCTCTTCTTTGGCTTGCCGCATTTTTGACGGCAAACCGGATCCGCTTCGCCGAAAAATGCTCCAGAGATCGGACCCACTTTTGGATCCGATTCTCCACTCATCGTTGAGTGTGAAACGCCGGATCCTCTTTTTCGCACGATGCGCCAGCGGAACAGCCCATCCGCTCCGACCGTTCATGCTTATCACGGCATGACAGGAGGCTCCGATGGAATTGTGGCAGATGGTGGTGGCGGATCATGCGAATATCGAAGAGCTCTGCCGCGAGGTCCTGCGCGCCACGGGCAGCGGACCGAACAGCCGCGCCGAGCTCTTCGCCGATCTCCAGGACGAGCTGGAGCGTCATATCGCGGCGCAGCAGAACGTGCTCTATCCGGCCCTGTCGGAGCACGAGCGCACGGCGGCCTATCTGGCCGACCTCGAAGCCAAGCAGGATGACATCCTGCGCGAGCTCGACCGGCTCGCCGCCCGGCCGGACAAGAACAGCGCCGATTGGGCGGCGGATTTCAAGGATCTCACCGGGGCGATCCGGCATGCCTTCACGCTGGAGGAGAACGGCGTGATGATCGTCGCCCGCGGCGCTTTCTCGCCGGAAGAGCTCAAGCACCTGTGGCGCCGCTACGAGCGCGAGCGGATCGCCGCATACGAGGCGGAGCGCTGGCACATGCCGCAGGCCATGATGCCGAGCCGCTACGGCCTCCCGACCGGGACCGTGTTCGGCGTCCTCGCGGGTCTTGCCGCCGTAGGAGCCGGAGCATTCCTGTGGAACATGACCCGGTCCGGCCATGCCCGCTCACGGCGGTCGGGGCCGTTGCATGTAGCGCGCCGGCATCCCGAGCCGCCGTTCCCCCTCGAGAGCGGCGTCATCGACCGCAGCCTGGAAGGTTCCCGGCGCAGCGCCATGGGCGACCGGCGCGGGCAGGCCCCGGCGCAGGGCGACGACGCGCTGCTGCACGGGGCGGGCGGACCGCCTCCCGCGGCGGGGGGCAGCCCTTCGGATGACGAGTGGTTCTCGTCCACTCGTCCGCCGCACGCGCCGTCCGGCCTCTCGACTCCGCTGCAGCCGGGCGGAACCCGTCCAGCCGGCGGCCCGGCGCCTTCCGCAGGCGCCATGGGTACCGGCGGTGCCCAGACGAGCGGCGCGGATGCGGGGGGCCTGAAACGCGACGGGCGCTGACGACGGCCGCCGCACCTGGCTCCCTCAAGCCCGGGTGCTGCTTAAAGCGAAAGCGGGGGCGATCATGCCCCCGTCAGGGTCTCGGCCGGGCATAGGCGATCGAGCGGCCGCCGCCTCGCATAAGGCCCAGCCGTGCCTCCTTGGCAATCGCCCCGCAGAGGTGATTCAGGGGCGTTCCCGACCGAAACTCAGCAGGATGGTCTCGAAAATCGGAGCTTAATGTCCGGCCGAAGGACTGCATTCCTCGAAACTGGCCGGGCAGGGCTGAAACCATTGGTTTTCCAACAAAAAGCTCGCCTTCATCGGGAAATATTAACCGCCCGGTAACCATACGGGGCGCCCAATATGTCGCATTCCGTAGCGTAATAAATCCGCGACAGCCTGATCCGCCTCCGATCTCCGAACATGTTCTGCGGTTCTCCGGGGAACCTGCTGGTGATGCCGTCGCAGGAGCAGCTTTGCAGGTGAGGAGAATCAAGGATGGCGAAAGTACTTGTCGTGACATCGGGCAAGGGCGGTGTCGGAAAAACGACCTCGACCGCGGCTCTGGGCGCGGCGCTCGCGCAGAGCGGCAAGAAGGTGGCCGTGGTCGATTTCGACGTGGGCCTGCGAAACCTCGACCTGATCATGGGTGCCGAGCGCCGCGTGGTGTTCGACCTGATCAACGTGGTCAAGGGCGATGCGAAGCTCGAGCAAGCGCTCATCCGCGACAAGCGCATCGAGAGCCTTTACCTGCTCCCCGCCTCCCAGACGCGCGACAAGGACAATCTGACGGAAGAAGGCGTCGAGCGCGTCATCAACGGCCTGCGTGAAAAATTCGACTGGATCATCTGCGACAGCCCGGCCGGCATCGAGCGCGGCGCGACCCTCGCCATGCGCCATGCGGACGTTGCCGTGGTCGTGACGAATCCGGAAGTCTCCTCCATCCGCGATTCCGACCGCATCATCGGCATGCTCGACTCCAAGACGGAAAAGGCCGAGAACGGCGAGCAGGTGGAAAAGCACCTTCTGCTCACGCGCTACGACAATGCCCGCGCGCAGCGCGGCGAGATCCTCAAGGTCGAGGATGTGCTCGAGATCCTCTCCATTCCGCTCCTCGCCATCATTCCCGAAAGCACGGAAGTGCTGCGCTCGTCGAATCTCGGTGCGCCGGTGACCCTGGGCAGTCCCAATTCCGCGCCGGCCCGCGCCTATCTCGATGCCGTGCGCAAGCTCCAGGGCGAGACGATCGTCGAAGTCCAGAAGCAGCGCAGCCTGTTCAGCAAACTCTTCTCACGGAGGGCCGCATGAGCCTGTTCAGTTTATTCAAGCGCAAGACATCAGCGCCCGTGGCCCGCGAGCGGCTTCAGGTTCTGCTCGCCCATGAACGTACCATCGTCGGGGGAGCCGAATCCGATCTCGTCGCGATCCTGCGCGAGGAGATCATGGCCGTGATCGCCAAGCACATGGCGGTGCCGCAGGACAACGTGCAGATCAAGATGGACCGCGGTGCCTCCGTATCGACCCTGGAGGTCGATATCGAGATCCCGACATCCATCGCGGCAGGCCTGCGTCCGGCCGCGTGATCGCCCGACCCGTTCGAAGCGGCTTGCGGTTCCGGTCGGACGCAAGCCGCTTCTGTTTTCCGTAAGGCCGGGGCGGACGGTTGTCCGTTCGAAACAATGCGCTAGCTTTGCCTGAGGTCCGTTTCTCACGGAGACGCCCGATGGGTGACGCTTCTTGGCCCGAACTGTCCTATCCCGCCTGGCGGGATACGGCGGCAACTCTCCAGCTTTGGACGCAGATCGTCGGCAAGGTCCGGCTGTCGCTCTCGCCCTGGCTCAATCACGGCTGGCAGGTGCCGCTCTATGTCACCGCGAGGGGGCTGGGCACGTCGCCCATTCCGGCCGGGCACGAGATCCTCGAGATCGAGTTCGATTTCATCTCCCATCTCCTGCGGGTGCGCACGAGCGGCGGGGAGGAGCGGGAGCTGCCGCTGCAACCGCAGAGCGTCGCGGATTTCCACGCGCGGCTTATGGGCATCCTCGACGATATCGGCATCAGGATTGCCATCAACGAGATGCCGAACGAGGTGCCGGATCCCATCCGCTTCTCCGAGGACAGGGTTCACGCATCCTATGACCGCGATGCCGCGCATCGCTTCTGGCGGGCGCTCGTGCAGGTGGATCGGGTGTTCAAGCTCTTCCGCACCGGGTTCCTCGGAAAATCCTCGCCGGTGCATTTCTTCTGGGGCAGCTTCGATCTCGCGGTGACGCGCTTTTCCGGGCGGACCGCGCCGCTTCATCCCGGCGGGGTGCCCGGCCTGCCGGATCCCATCACCCGCGAGGCCTATTCGCACGAGGTCTCGAGCGCCGGATTCTGGCCCGGCAGCGATGCCTTCCCGCAACCGGCCTTCTATTCCTATGCCTATCCCGAGCCGCCCGGCTTTCGCGAAGCGACCGTGACACCGGGCGCGTTCTTCGACACCACGCTCGGCGAGTTCATCCTGCCCTATGACAGGGTGCGCGAGGCCGCCGCTCCGGATGCGATGCTGCTCGACTTCCTCGTCACGACCTACAATGCGGCAGCCGATGCGGGCCGTTGGGATCGTGACACGCTCGAATGCGCCATCGGTGCGCCCGCGCATGTGAGGCCGGTCTGAAGTCTTTCTTCTGCAAGGTGATGACGTTTCCATTGCTTCCGGGCGTGCAGAAAATCCACAGCGCTTCAAAATAGTCGTTGAAGCCGCGTTGCAGGCGCCGATTGCCACGTCTGCGCCACATCCCCCGTCTAGCCGTAACCTCCACCACGGTTCCGTCGTCGATCAGATGTGCGAGGATCCCATGCAGGTTGGCGATTTGTCCCGGACTCGAACGCCTCGCGAGGGGCATGACAATGTAGCCCTCCAGGCCATGCGCATTCTGCTGGTCATCGGCCTCATGAGTGCCGGCTGGCTGGCCCTGTGGCGGTTCCAGGGGAGCGGCCCGGTCGGGGAGGGCATGGTGGCCGTTGCGCCACCGCAGACGATCACCGTGGAGCCGAAAGCCCCAGCCCCGCCTGACCGGACCGAGCGCGTTCAGGTCGTCGACGCGGATTCAGCCGCAGCGATCACGCTGCCGCGGGAGCGGCTGGCGATTGCGCGTCCGCCAGCGGCCGACGAGGAGGATCTGGACGAAGTGCTGACCGAGCCTGCGATCGATCCCGCCTCTCTCAGGCTATCGCACGATCAGTCCCTTTCCGTCCTGAAGCAGTTCCAGGCCGTCGTGCGGCAGTCGCCCAGGCCGAGCGCCGCGCCGCGAGCCGACATGAACATGACGGGCACCGTGACCCGGCAGGCGAGCGCGCCGGAAACCGATGTTCAGGCAGGCGAGCAGGCGACCGGCCTCGTCGATCTGAACAAGGGCACGATGGAGGAGCTGAACAGGCTGAAGGGCGCAGGCTCCCTCGGCCGCGCCATCGTCAGGGGGCGCCCGTACAAGTCCGTGGACGATCTGGTGAATAAGCGCGTGCTGCGCCGCACGGCGTTCGAGCGGATCAAGGATCAGGTCACCGTCCAGTAGGAGAGCTCCCGGCGCATCGCGTTCGCGCCTCTCGGGCCGCGCGTCGCAAACAAGCATCAATCTCGAAGCAAGCGCGAGACCTGCTTGCCATCTCGTGACGAAAGGTGTTAAGCAAGTCGCATCCGACAGGGGTGCTCCGTATGGCCGGGGCTGAGATGACGGCGCGAAGCCGTTGGACCCTCAAGCTGATCTGGGTAATGCCAGCGGAGCGAGGTGACGATGTTTTCCGGCGCACAGATTTCCCTCTATCCGATGACCGACGATTTCGTCGACGTCATCCTCGGCGCCATCGGGGCGCTCGATCCCTACCGACCGAACTTCCGGATCGAGACCGACGATATCTCGACGCTGATCGTCGGCCCGCCCGATCAGCTCTTCCCGGCCATGCGCGACCTGTTTCTCGCAGCATCGCGTCGCGACGTCCATTGCGTGCTCGCCGCAACCGTGTCGCGCGGCTGCCCTGGCGAGCCCGACGATCCGATCTGCACGCCGATTGCCGGATCGAACCACGACCATCCCCTCGAAGCGCGCATCGCCGCCGCCGTCAGGCACGTGCAGGCGGCTCCCAGAACCGGCCAGGTCGTGGCCGCGCAATTCTCGCTCTATCCGCTCGGCAGCGGGCACCACATGGACGAGATCTACGGCTGCATCGACTTCCTGAAGGCCTCCGGCGTCTTCGACCGCTCGAAGAATTTCTGCACCAAGCTGCGCGGCGATGCCGGCCCCGTCTTCGCCACGTTGAGCGAGGCCTTCCTGCGCTTCGGCGCGCCGCAGGGCCATGTGGCGCTCGATCTCAAGGTCTCGGCGAACAGCCCGAGCAAAGTGTAATTTCTCGTCAATACTCTCCTCTCGCAACAAGGAGTTCGTCATGCCCGTGACCCGTGGCTGGACATTGAGGGAGATCCTCATCGTGACCGTGATCGGTGCGGTGTTCGCCGTGCTCTATCTCGGCTGGGTGCAGGTGTGGCTGATCGCGCAGGCGGTCTTCGGCCCCCTGACGATGGATGTGGTGATGGGCTTCTGGTTCGTCGCCTCGATGGTGGCCGCCGCCATCATCCGCAAGCCGGGCGCGGCCCTTGCGGCCGAAGTGCTGGCCGCCGCCGTGCAGGTGCTGCTGGGAAGCCCCGCCGGATTGCTGCTCGTGGTGAGCGGCATCGTCCAGGGCGCGGGCGCGGAAGCGGTCTTCGCCGCGACCCGCTGGCGCAACTACTCGCTGCCGGTGCTGATGGCCGCAGGCGTGGGCGCGGCGATCTTCTCCTTCATCTATACCTGGATCCGGTTCGATTACGGCGCGCTGCAGCCGGTGCTGCTCATCGCCATGTTCGCGCTGCGCACTTTGAGCGGCGCGCTGCTCGGCGGCTGGCTCGCCCATGTCATCGTGCAGGCGCTCTACAGGACGGGGGCTCTCGCAGGGCTCGCGATCGATGTCGAGAAGCGCTCCACGGCCTGAACCCGCCGCGGCGTGGAGCGGGGTCGAGGTCGTCTATCCCTTTGCCAAGAGTGCCGCGGTGGGGCCCGTGGACCTGCAGGTGCGAGCGGGCGAGCGGGTCCTTCTGCTCGGCGCGTCGGGTTCCGGCAAGTCGACGCTGCTGCTGACGCTGACGGGTCTCATTCCCGACAGCATCCCGGCCGAGGTGAAGGGACGTGTCCGTCTCTTCGGTGCCGATGTCGACACGCTGAAGCCATGGGGCTGGGCGCGTCATGTTGCGCAGTATTTCCAGGACGCGGACCAGACGCTCTGCGGCATGCGGGTCGAGGACGAGATCGCTTTCGCGCTCGAGAACCGCGCCCTGCCGCCGGAGCAAATCACCGAGGCGGTGACGCAGGCCATACGGCAGGTCGGCGTGCCGGAAGAGTGGCGCAGGCGCCACTCCTCCAGGCTCTCGGGCGGCGAGCGTCAGCTCGTTGCTCTCGCTGCGATCCTCGCGCAGGAGGCGCCGCTCTTCGTCGCCGACGAACCGACCGCGCATCTCGCGCCCGAAGCCGCGCGGCGCCTGCACGCGCTGCTCACGAGCGGAGAGGGCGGGCAGACGATCCTCATCGTCGATCACAGGCTCGACGGGTTGATCGAATCCGTCGACCGCATGGTCGTGCTGGGCCGGGACGGAGCCATCATCGCAGAGGGCAATCCGCGCACGATCTTTCGCGACAAGCGCGCGCTGCTGCAGGCGCACGGAATCTGGTGCCCCGCATCGAGCGCCCTCGATGCGGAGCTGATGAGGGCGGGGATCGCAGCGCCGGTGGCGCCCCTTTCCATGGCAGGAGCGCTCGCGCATCTCGATCCCGAGAACGCATCGCCGGATCGCCTCGAGAGGGCGCGCCCGGCCGTCGAGGCTTTCGTCTCCTCCGCGAAACCATCCCTCGCGATGCGCGACACGCCCGTGATCGTACAATTGGAGCAGGCCGATTGCGCGCCCTTCCTGGGACCGACCGTGCTGCGCGGCATCGATCTCGCCATCCGCGAGGGCGAGATCCTCGGCGTGCTGGGCAGGAACGGTGCCGGCAAGTCGACGCTGGGCCTGTGCCTCGCAGGCCTTGTGCCGCTGAAGGCGGGCAGTCGCCAAGGACCGCCGGGGGGCTATGCCTTCCAGCGCCCCGAGAACCAGTTCACGGCCGCGACCGTGCAGGAGGAATTGCTCACCGCGCTGCCGGCGTCCATGGGCGCGGCCGAGAAGGCGGAGCGCGTGGCGGCCGCGCTGGCAACATGGGAACTTGCGGAACACGGCGGGAACCATCCGTTCGAGCTGTCGCAGGGCCAGAAGCGCAAGCTCGCCCTGGCCTCGCTCAGCATCGCCGGACGCTGGCCGCTCCTCGTGCTCGACGAGCCCATGGCGGGGCTCGATGCCCATGGCGCAGAGCTTCTGATGCAAGAGATCCTCGCCCTGCGCGACAAGGGGCATGCCATCGCGCTGATCACGCACGACATGGATCTCGCGTTGAGGCTCTGCCCGCGCTCCATCGTCGTCGGGGAGGGCGGGATCCTGGCCGAGGGGCCGACGGAGGCCCTCATGCTGGACGCTTCCCTGCTGGCGCGCGCGGGCCTCGCCGAGCCTGCATCGCTTGCGGCGATGCGCTGGCTGAAGGCGGTTGCCCCACGGCTCAAGGTCTCCACCGCATGCTGACATCCCTCAATCCGCTGTCGAAACTCATTGTCTGCTGCATCTGGCTCGTCGCCGCCGTGCTGATCTTCGATCCGCGCTTCCAGCTCGCCGCGATCCTCCTGCCCGCGCTCGCCCTGGTGGCCCTCAACCGCACGTCGCCGCTTGTCCTGCTCGCCCTGATGGTGCCCTTCGCCCTGTTCGGGTTCGGCTTCCTCACCACCAGCCTGCTGTTTCGCCAGGAGAGCGACTTCGCGCTGCGCATGGCGGGCGAATCCCTTCTCGCCTCGCCGGCATTCTCGGCCGGCATCACCCTGTTCCTGCGCGCGCTCGCCTGCGGGACGATCTCCCTGTTCTTTGCGCTCACCACCGATCCCGGGCTCTTCGTGCGCGCCCTGATGCGGCATGCGAAGCTGCCTCCGCGGGTCGGCTATTCGCTGTTCGCGGCCATGCAGCTCGTGCCCGATCTGGCCGGCGAGGCGCAGCAGATGCGCCTCGCCCGCGCCATGAAATCCGGCCGCCGCCCGCGGCGCATACCGGGCCCCTTCGAGCTCATGAGCCTCGTGATCCCGCTGCTCGCCTTCGCCATCCGCCGCGCGGGCCGCACGGCGATCGCCATGGAGGCGAGGGGCCTCGCTCCCCATGCTCCGCGCACGATCATGAACGCGCCGGCGTTTCACGGGCGCGACGGGGTTTTCGTCGTGGTGGCGCTGGGGATGCTGGGGCTGTGCGGCGTGGCGGCGGTCGTGATCTAGATCTGCTTTCACTGGCGTGGAATCAGATCACTTCCTTTTGCTCCGCACTTTTGACGGCGAACCTGATCCATTTTTCGCACGATGTGCTGGCGCATCGGAGCAGCTGTCCCTGTCGACGGCGATCACGCCGGGCTCAGGGATCGTTCCTCCCATCGAGGTTGTGCATGGCCTGCCTCAGCACCTCGAAGATCACCGCCGTCGACCAGCCGAACAGCAGCACGCCATTCATGGCGGTTATCGGCCCAAGCAGTTTCCAGCGCTCGACAGGCACGAGATCGCCGTAGCCAAGCGTCGTGTAATTGACGAACGCGAAGTACTGCACATCGGCACCAGGAGGAACCACGCCCAGGATCCCGTAAGCGAGCGACCACACCATGACCTCTGCGGCATGGGCGATCATCAGGATGCCGACCGTCGCAACCATGACGGTTGCGAGCCACATCCGGACCCGGTGCCGTCCCCACTTCAAGGCGAGGCGGGCGGTGGTGACGACGGCCATCATGACGGCGGCATGGATGGCAATGTTGCCCAGGCTGATGGTCCCGCCCACGAGAAGCTGTCGCAGCATGGCCGATCCTCTACGGGGCGGAAACCGGGATCAGGTAGAGGACGGTCGCGATGATGACGTAGAGGGCCAGCAGCTGGGCTCCCTTGAACCAGTTGGCCTGGCCGGTGGTCGTCACGGTCGCTCCGAGCAGCACTGCCCCGAACAGCATCCACATCTCGGCCTGGGAGAAGACCAGACGGAACTGCGGCTGACCCATGACCGGCGCAACCAGAACGAGGATCGGCGCGACGAACAGCGCGATCTGCACGCAGCTTCCCAGGGCGATGCCTATGCTGAGGTCCGGACGGTTCGCCCGGCCCATGGCAATGGCCGATCCGGACTCCGCCGCGCCACCGACGAGGGCCAGCACGATCACGCCCATGAACATTTGCGACATGCCGAGCGAGTGACCTGCCTGTTCGGCCGCACCGACGAGGACCTCGCTCATCCAAGCAGCGCCGAGAGAGGCGACCACCAGCGTGGCGATGCCCCATGGCAGGCTGGCATGCTCCTCGGGCGCTGCGGCCGGTCCCGGCGTCTTCAGCTCGGTGAAGATCTCCGGGTGGGTTCTCAGGGAGTAGAGCAGGAACAAGCCATAGAGGCCCAGCAGAACGACGGCCACGACAAGATCCAAGGTGGCGTGCGCGCCCAGGTGAGGTTCCGATTCGAGGGCGCGGTGGAACGCGCTCGGCAGCGCCAGGCTGATCCAGGCCAGAACCATTGTCGTCGAGTAGGCCCGCACGGCGGCTGGATTGTACTCCTGGCTGTGGTGGCGTAGGCCACCCAGCAGGAAGGAGGCGCCCAGCGCCACAAGCAGGTTCGCGAGCAGCGCCCCGACGAGGGAGGCTCGCACCATCTCGAGCAGACCGGCCCGCAGGGCGGCCATGGCGATGATCAGTTCCGGGAGGTTGCCGAAGGTGGCATTGAGCAGGCCCCCGATGGTGGCGCCGGTATGGGCGGCGACCTGCTCGGTTCCCTGGACGATGAGCTTCGCGAACGGAACGATGGCCAAGGCGGCGCAGAAGAAGATCACGCCCGCTGGAGCGCTGCCGGTCCGTTCGAGGAGTATGGCGGCCGGCGCGAAAACCACGAGCCAGAGCAGCGAAGGCCTGAGCAGGGATCCCTCGGCCATCGGGCGCAGATCGGGATACGGCTTGTCCGTCATGGCTGGGCCCCTCCGGTTGTCGGCCCGTCGTGGATCCGGCCCGATCCGCATCACGGCGGCACCCCGCAGGCTCCACGTCTGAGCCAGCTCGCACTCTAGTCGGGTTGAGGCTGCATGCTTGACCGCCGGGGACAATCCCTTGACAGTTTGGGGCGGACCTCGGCCCGAGAGATTTTGCCCGCAGCCCATTCACGGAACGGCTTCGCCCGGCTAGAGCATCGGACCCAAAAGTGGACCCACTTTTGGGATCGGATCCGATGCTCCGCTCTATAGAGAGCGCATCGTTGAGTGCGAAAAACCGGATCCACTTTTTCGCACGATGCGCTAGAACTCCGCTGAACCTCCTCGCAATGGATCCCCAGCCATGGCCGCCAGCGTCACCGACCGTTTCCTCCGCTACGTCGTCATCGATACCCAGTCCGATGCCAAATCCCTGACCCAGCCCTCCACCGAGAAGCAGAAAAATCTCGGCCGCCTGCTGGTCGAGGAACTCCTCGAGATCGGGATTGCCGACGCGCATCTCGACGAGCACGGCTACGTCTACGCGACGATCCCGTCGAACACCCACAAGAACAACGTGCCCGTCGTCTGCTTCTGCGCCCACATGGATACGGCGCCGGATTTCTCCGGCACGAACGTCAAGCCGCAGGTCGTCCGCAACTATCAGGGCGGCGACATCCGGCTGCCGGGCGATCCGGCCCAGGTCATCCGCGTTTCCGACCATCCCGTCCTGAAGGATCTGATCGGCCACGACATCGTCACGTCGGACGGCACGACGCTGCTCGGCGCCGACGACAAGGCCGGCATCGCCGAGATCATGGCGGCGGCCGAGTTCCTGGTCCGGAACCCGGACATCAAGCACGGAACGATCCGCATCCTCTTCACGACGGACGAGGAGATCGGCCGCGGGGTCGACAAGGTGGATCTCGAGAAGCTCGGCGCCGATTTCGGCTACACGCTGGACGGCGAGACGGCGGGCACCATCGAGGACGAGACTTTCTCGGCCGACGGGGTGGAGATCGCCATCAAGGGTGTGGCGATCCATCCGGGCTTCGCCTACGGCAAGATGGAGAACGCCATCAGGATCGCCGGCGACATCGTCGCGCGCCTGCCGCGGGACATGGCGCCTGAGACGACGAAAGGCCGCGACGGCTTCATCCATCCCACCGGCGTGACCGGCGTGATGGAGAAGGCGAGCCTGAGCTTCATCATCCGCGACTTCACGGAGGAGGGGCTCAAGGCCAAGGAGGCGATCCTGGAGAGCATCACCGCGGAGGTGATGAAGGCCTATCCCGGTTCGAGCACCACCTTCACGGTCAAGGAGCAGTATCGCAACATGAAGGTGGTGCTCGACCGGAAGCCGGAGATCGTCGAGTACGCGGTGGAGGCGATCCGCCGGGCCGGCATGGATCCGGTGCGCGGCAGCATCCGCGGCGGCACGGACGGCTCGCGCCTGTCCTTCATGGGATTGCCGTGCCCTAACATCTTCGCCGGCGGCCACGCCTTCCATTCCCCGCTGGAATTCGTCAGCAGCCAGGACATGGAGAAGGCGGTGAAGACCATCGTCGAACTCGCGAGGCTCTGGGAGGAGCGCGCCTGACGCGCTCTTTCTCTAGCGCATCGTGCGAAAAAGTGGACCCGGTTTTTTGCAATCAACGATGCGCTCTTCATAGAGCGGAGCATCGGATCCAATCCCAAAAGTGGGTCCACTTTTTGGGTCCGATGCTTTAGCAGCTTTAAGACATTGCTAACCATAACGACGAGAAACGGGACGTGCCGCATGCGATGACGGGGATCCTGCGCTAGGTTAGGGACGTTCCCAGGACAAGACATTCCTTACGCACGATATCGCGCGGGCACGTTCCATTATGCTGCGTTTCCTCATTCTCCTCACTCTCGTTGCCGTCTTCCTCCACCTGTACGGGCACGTGCTCTTCAGCCGGGCTCCGCTGCTGAGCAAGGTCAAGCGCATCCCGATTCAGATCGGTGTCTTCGCCGTCCTGGCGCTCGCGACCGTCAACGGATTTCGCGGCGGCCCGCAAGCCTCGGAGCCCGATGCGCCTGCGATGAAGGAAGCGCCGGATGTGGAGACGACAGCGGCCATCGCGCCGCCCGCCGTGGTCGAGCCCCTGCTTCCGAGGGATGCGGCGGCGGCTTGCGTCGAGCAGGCCCTGAACGAGGCGCGCGCCACGGAGGATCTTGTCGGCCAGACCTGGCTGTCCTCCGTCGAGGGCTTCCTCGAAACGGCTCCTGGAGAAGTGACAATTCAATTCGCCGTCGGCCCGCGCGTCGGCCCGCCCAAGGGGCCCCAGTGCCGGTCCGAAGCACGCCTGACCTGTGCCGTCAGCGGGCGCGACGTCAGGCCCATCACGCCTGTTCACATGACGGGAGCGCAGATCTCCTGCTGAGGCCCGTCCCATCGTGGGCCCGGGCCGGAAGACGCTTCAGTGAAGCGCGGACATGAGGCGCCGGATGGTCGACTGGAGGAGCTCGATCGCGGATTCCGTCTCGCCGCTGTCGGCGAGCATCGCCAGGGAGGCGGCGCCACGGCTTGCCATCGCGGTTTCGAGAACGGCGTAATAGGCAAGGTCCCGTGTCCGGCCGCTCGCCTCTTCCCTAAGAGAGCTGATCGCTTCGATGATCCCGAGCGACTGCCCGCTGCCGACAAGCTCGCAGGCCTTCCGCAACACGCCGAGAACCGTGGTTTCCATGACATGCCCCTGTTCAGCCGGGTTCGTCCCGGCTTCGTTCCGTTGTGATTTCGGCCGGCCCGGGTGGTCCCAGGTCCGACTGTCATACTATCACAAAGACCCGGCGTCGAACGACGCGTATTGTCGCGCCGGCCGAAGCCGCCGCCGGAATGCCCGGCGGCGGCTCTGTCTCATGCGAAGCGTGGACGTCAGAGGACGAACGTCACGTTGTTGATGTCGGTGATGCCTTGAAGCACCACGATATCGTTGTCGCCGCCGGCAAGGGTCAGCTGGAGATTGCCGTTGACGACCGCGCTGCTGAGCACGTCTGCGTCGATTACGTCCAACTCGGTTGAGCTATAATCGATGATGAGGTCCGTCTCCGTCACACCGTTCGCAGTCGCGCCACCGAAGACGAATGTGTCGGCACCCAGACCGCCCGTCAGCGTGTCGTTTCCGGCGCCGCCATCCAAAGTGTCGTTATCGGCATCGCCGAGTAGGGCATCATTTCCCGCACCGCCGGTCAGGGTGTCGTTCCCGGCCCCGCCGTTGATCTCCAGCGCTACGGCGATATCCGTCAGGCCCGATCCGTCGATGGAGTCGTTGCCGCCCAGGCCATCGACATCGACGCGCTCCACGTTGGTGGTGTCGACAGTGATGTTTCCGACATCGCGCGTGAATTGAAATCCGCCGCCGGTGGCGTCGGCGATCGTCATGACCTCGTTCGCGTCCGATCCGTTGAAGATCAGCGTATCGGTGCCGGTGCCACCGTCGAAGGTGTCATTCCCATCGCCGGGATTCCAGGTGAAGCTGTCATTGCCGGCTCCGCCATTCGCAGTATCGTTGCCGGTGTTGCCGATGATGGCATCATTGCCGGCGCCACCCGTCAGGCTGTCATCCCCCGCGCCACCGCTGATATTCAACGCAACGGCGGTGTCCGTCTGGCCCGAGCCGTCGATGGTGTCGTTGCCGCCGCCGCCACTGACATCGACCCGCTCCACATTGGTCGTGTCCACCGTGATGTCGCCGACATTCCGGAAGAACTGGAAGCCGCCGCTGGCCTGCGTGGTGACGGTCATGAGCTCGGCGGCATCCGAGCCGTTGAAGATCAGGGTGTCCGTGCCGGCACCGCCGTCGAAGGTGTCGTCGCCGTCGCCGGGATCCCATTGGAAGCTGTCGTTGCCGAGGCCGCCCGATGCGGAATCGTTGCCGGCGTTGCCGAGCATCGTGTCGTTGCCGTCGCCGCCATCCAGAGTATCGTTGCCGGCGCCGCCTTCCAGGCTGTCGTCGCCGGCGCCGCCGCTGATGTCCAGCACGACACTGGCGTTGGTCTGGCCCGAGCCATCGATGGTGTCGTTGCCGCCGCCGCCACTGACCTCGACGCGCTCCACATTGGTGGTGTTGACGGTGATGTCGCCGACATCGCGGAAGAACAGGAATCCGCCGCCGGCGAGGGTGGTGATCGTCATCCGCTCGTCGGCGCCCGAGCCGTTGAAGACCAGGGTGTCGGTGCCTGTGCCGCCGTCGAAGGTATCGTCGCCGTCGCCGGGATTCCAGGTGAAGCTGTCGTCGCCTTCGCCGCCGAACGCGACGTCGTTGCCGGTGCCGCCCCGCAGCACGTCGTTGCCCTCGCCGCCATCCAGCGTGTCGTTGCCGCTGCCGCCCAGGAGGGTGTCGTTGCCGACTCCGCCGAACAGGCGGTCATTGCCGCTGCCGCCATCGAGCGAGTCGTTGCCCCTGCGGCCGAGCAGGCGGTCGTGACCGTTGTTTCCGAACAGGCGATCGTTGCCGTTGCCGCCATCGAGACGGTCATTGCCGCTCAGTCCGGTCAGGAGGTCATTGCCGCCCCTCCCGAAAATACGGTCGGCGCCGATGGTGCCGATCAGAGTGTCGCGACGTCCGGTGCCAAATATGAGTGCCATTCGATCCTCCCGTTCATGGGGAACTTTGCTCAGGCTGAACTCAGGTTTTCTCTACGCATTCCGTGGTACGCCCGTTGCAGTATGTGACCTTGCGTGGACTGGCAGTCATTCCTCACGATAAGTATATATTGAATGACGATAGATCTTCTCGGCATAAATTTATTAAATAATTCCTGTGTTATTTGTATGCGTCATAATCCATTGTGGTTAGTTGGGGTAAAAACGAGATCGAGTTCTTAAAATCTTAAGCAAGTAAGCGTCGATAATGTGTGAAATCATGATGCGAGAATAAGTCTATTTAGCGTCAATATGCGGGCTTCTTTCGCGAATACCTGTTTCCGCTGATGCCGGAAGCGAATCCCCGCCGGCTCCGGCCACGGTGGGACCTCGAGGAAGCCGACATGGGAAGCGAGGGCCTCGGGATTGACAGCGCGCCGCCCCGGACCGCACAGGGGAGAAGGCAGCGGGAGGAAGCGGGTTTTGGTCAAGCGGATTGGTTCAACGGCCTGGCGGGTCCAGGTTTCCGACGACGGCGCCATCGTGGCCTTGGGGATTCGCGCCGATACGGGGCGGGAATACGAGGTTCTTCTCGGCACGGTGGATTCTTCGCCCATCGTGACGGACCTGCTCAACGAAATGGTGCGAACCCACAAGGGCAAGCCGCCGCGGACCTTTGCTGCGGGCGCGGGGCCGGACCATCCCAGGAGCGTGCCGGTGCAGCCCTTGAGCACGCGGGTCGAGCAGGGCGGCGAGAGGCCCGTTCTGGTCCTTGATTTCGGCGGAACGGTCCTGAAGGTGGCGGTCGATCCTGCGGAACTGCAAAAGGCCCTGGCCGCGCCCCAGGCGTGAGATTGCATCGATCATGCGGGCAGAATGGGAGGAGCGCCAAGGGCTCGCGGCCTTTGGCGCTCCGGAGGGCGAGAGTTACAGGCCCTGAACGGTGAAGCTGTCGGCGTCCTGGTTCGTGAACGCGAGGGCGTCGCCCCCGTCGCCGAAGATGCCGACGCCGCCCACAGCGGTCGTCGTGGCTACCTGGGTGATCGGGCTGGCGTTCACGTTGATGTCCTGGCCGAAATCGTAGGCCGGACCCCACGGGAAGAAGTTGTCGTCCGACAGCTGGAGGGTCGTGCTGTCGGCGCTCTGGTTCGTCGCCGCAACCGCATCGCCACCGTCGCCGAAGATGCCGACGCCGCCGACCGCGGTGGTGTTGGCGACCTGAGTGATCGGGCTGGCATTCACGTTGATGTCCATGGGGCTATCCTTCCAGGTTGAGTGTTGCACTTCGTACCGCCTGAGATGCGTTCTCCGTCGGCGATGAATGGACTTTGCCCCATTGCGCCGCCCGGCGCTGTGAAGCGCGTCACACCGGTAAAATTCTTGGAATTCTTTTCGAGCCGCGCCGAGACGGCTTTCGCAGCGTGCTTCCCGCTCGCGGCCGAAGACAGGTCCGTGAGAGGCCGGCGGCCTCATGAAATCGTCTTCTCCCGATATCGTCCCGCCTGTAAGTTTTCCCTTCGGAGGCGCGAATAGCCGGATCCACTTTTCACTGACGTGGTCCTACGGGTCCGCACGATGCGCTCGGGCGAGGCGGTGGAGCGCAATCCTTCACGATCCTTGCGGGGCTGCCGCGAAGGACCGGCTTGCCAATCGAGCCATGTGGCGGCAATCTCCACCCAACGAGACGTTCAGCGGGTGGTTGCCGGGGCATTGGCTCGCCGGGCAGCCGGACAAGGGAAGCGGCCAGATCATGAACATGAACGGTAGGAATGCCGGTGCCGGAGCGACGGACGAGGTCGTTTCGCCCGGGCCTCGGTCGGGGCTGATCAGCCGCCGGTCGTTTCTGGCCGGCTCGGCCGCCGGTCTCGGCGCGCTGGGGCTGGCCGGCTGCGCGACATCCGACGGCATGAGCCTCGCCGAGGCGGCGAAGGTCTACGGGCCGGTGCCCGACGAGAAGTTCCCGATCCCGGCGATCGATGTCAGCAAGGTCGATCCCAAATATTACCGCCGGACCGTCCGCTACGAGACCAAGGAAGCGCCCGGCACGATCATCGTCGATCCCGGCAATTACTACGTCTACCGCGTCGAGGAGGACGGAAACGCCACCCGCTATGGCGCCAATGTGGGCCGCGACGGGTTCCGGTGGAGCGGGGAGGCCTATGTCGGGCGCAAGGGCGAATGGGCGACCTGGACCCCGCCCAGGGAGATGATCAAGCGCCAGCCCGAGGCGGCCAAATGGGCCCGCGGCATGCCGGGCGGCCTCGAAAACCCGCTCGGCGCCCGCACGCTCTACCTTTACCAGAACGGCGCCTACACGCTCTACACGATCTATGCCAGCCTCGACGCGGAATCGATCGGGAACGGCATCACGAGCGGCTGCGTCGGCCTCCTCACGCAGGACATGATGCACCTCTACGAACGCACGCCCGTCAAGACGAAGGTGGTCGTGCTGTCGGCATAGGACACTGGACGGGATTCCGGGCGGGCCGGTCCGCCTTTCGCGCCCGATGCGTCTTCTCTCAGCTGGCGCATCGTTCTTCGCGAAAAACCGGATCCACTTTTCACTGACGTGGCCCTACGGGTCGCTGACGCGGCCCTTCGGGTCCGCACGATGCGCTAATCTGCGGTGGCTCTCATCAGCGCCCGCGGGAGCGCGGGCCTGTTGTCGAAGACCAGCGGGGCCAGCTCGCTGATGGGCATGGGACGGCCGAACAGATATCCCTGAGCCTCGATGCATCCTTCCAGGCCGAGAAAGCGCAATTCCTCGGGGGTCTCCACACCCTCGGCGATAACCGGAAGCCCCAGGCCGCGTCCAAGGCCGAGCACGGCCCGGACGATGGCGGCCGCCTGCGGTTTCGTGTGCACCGCCTGAACGAAGGAGCGGTCGATCTTGATCTTGTCGAACGGAAACGCCTGGAGGTTCGACAGGGACGAATAGCCGGTGCCGAAGTCGTCCATGGCGATATTGACGCCAAGCCCCTTGAGCCTCTGCAACGTCAGCAGAGCGCGGTGCGGATCCCGGATGAGGGCCGTCTCGGTGATCTCGACCTCCAGCCGCTCGGGCGAAAGCCGGGTTTCCTCCAGAATGCCCTGCACCAGGGGCGGGAAGCCGTCGCTGCTCAACTGCAAGGCCGAGACGTTCACGGCAATGTTCAACGGGCGTGCCCAGCTGGCGGCTTCCTGGCAGGCCTGACGCAGCACCCACTCGCCGATCCTCAGGATCAGCCCGCTTTCCTCAGCGATGGGGATGAAGACCGAGGGTGGAATGGCGCCCCGCACGGGATGATTCCAGCGCAGCAGAACCTCGAAGCCAAGCACCTCTCCGGTCTCGATCTGCGCCTGCGGCTGGTAGGCCAGGCTCAGCTCGCCGTTTTCTATGGCACTGTGGAGGTCATGCTCAATGTTGCGGCGCTCCCGGATTTGGGCGCCCATCGCCGCCTCGAAGAAGCGGTAGGTGCCCTTGCCCTCCTGCTTTGCGCGATACAGCGCGGTGTCCGCGTTCGACAGAAGCTCGGTGCGGTCCTTGGCGTCGAAGGGATAAAGCGCAATGCCGATGCTGACCGAGATGACGCCGGCGGACGATCGGATCCGGTCTCTGCTCTTCAGCGTGTTCAGAAGCACTTCTGCCAAGTGCCCGGCGTGAGCGGGGTCCGACACATGAGGAACGATGATCGCGAACTCGTCCCCGCCGAGGCGCGCCAGCATCTGATCGCCCGTCAGCACGGCGGAGAAGCGTTCGGCGATGTCCTTGAGCACCTGATCGCCTGCGGCATGACCGTAGAGATCGTTCACCTCCTTGAAGCCGTCGAGATCCAGGCACAGCAGCGCCAGCTGCCGATCGCCTCTCCGATGGAGCTTGATCTCGCGGTCCAGCCGCAGGTCGAAGCTGGTGCGGTTGCCCAGGCCGGTCAAAGCATCGTGATGGGCCAGGTAGCGGATCTGGGCCTCGGCCCTCCTGCGGTCCCGGAGATCCCGGAACGCCACGACGTTGTGGAGGCGGCCATTATACGTAATCTGGCGGGCAATCAGCTCGACCGGGATCAGCGCCCCCTGGCGATCGCGCAGATCGGCCTCGACGGTCTGCCCAAGGTTCTCGAAAAGCGTCCTGAGCTTGGGAGCGTCCGGCACGCACGATCCCAAATCCCTGCCGCAGATCTGCTCGGGCCGAAGATCGGCCAGCCGCGCGAAGCTCTGGTTGACGGAAACAATGGTTTTGCCCTGGCAGAGGACGAGCCCTTCAACCGCGGCATCGGTGAGATCGCGCATCCGCTCCATCTCGAGGGCCAGGCGCCGACGCTCCCTCAGATCGAGGGCGAGCGCCGCGCTGGCGAGCAGGAGAATGGCAAGGCTGACGAAAGCAACCCCGATCGCCAGCCATTGAGGCGAGATGGCGAGGGGCGATAGCTCGACCGTGCTGTCGGGCGTGATCGCGACGGCCCCCATGGCGGTAAAGTGATGGCTGCAGATCGCCAGCGTCAGCAGCAACGCTCCAGCGAGCTTTCCACGCGCCGGCCGGCTCAGTCCCGTCGGCAGGGCAAGGGCGCCGAGCAATGCCCCCAGCAGCATGGAGGTCACAACCAGCGAGCTGTCCCATGCGATGGATCCGGCGACCTCGAAGGCTGCCATCCCGGTGTAGTGCATGGCGGCAATGCCGCCCCCGACGACGGCTCCGCCGAGCCACATCGCGCCTGTCAGGCCGGGAGCGAGGGCGATGGAGAACCCGAGGCCCGTCAGCACGACGGCGGCCAGCAAGGAGAGGACCGTCAGGGCGATGTTGTATCCCGTGGGCAGAGCGGGAGAGAACGCCAGCATGGCGATGAAATGCGTGGCCCAGATGCCGAACCCGGTGGAGACGCCCGCGATGCCGAGCCATAAGCCCTGGCGCGTGCCCTCCGACCGGCGGACATGATGCAGAAGATTGATCGCCGTCAGCGAGGCAAGGCAGCACACCAGGGCCGCCAGGGCTACGAGCCTCAGGTCATGGTCGGAAACGATGCAGTTGTAGACCGTGAGCATGGCAAACCTTGCGTCTCCGAGGCCGCAGCTGCCATGGCGCATGGTGGCCCGACCGGAATCCTGGTCCTGAAATGAAGATCGGGAACATACCGGGCTCGCACCGGTATGGCGGGGCGGCATCATGCCTTTGGACCGTCTCCCCACGAGGGATGTCCAACCCGCCATCGCTGTCGCATTTCGAGCCTGCGAGCATTCCGCGACAGGCATCGTGAGTCAACGAAAGCTTCTTCCGACACGACGGCAATCATCCGTGACGGTTAACGCGAGGCCATAGGACCCGGGCGTGCCGACGGCGGACCTCTTAGCGCGTCGTGCGAAAAAGTGGACGCGGTTTTCCGCGCTCACCGATGCGCTCTCTCGCCGGGCTGCGGCCGGGAAGGGCTTCGCTCACCTTGCGCCCTGAATGATGCTCCGAATGCGACTTGCCAGGGTCTCGACCGCGAAAGGCTTGGTGATCATCTCCATGCCCGGATCGAGGAAGCCGTTTGCCAGCGTGGCGTTCTCGGCATAGCCGGTGATGAAAAGCACCTTCAGGTCAGGCCTCGTCTGTCTCGCCGAATCGGCGAGCTGCCGCCCGTTGATCCCAGGCAGGCCCACATCCGTGACGAGCAGATCGATGCGCTGCCTGGACTGCAGGATCTTGAGGCCTGCGGGACCGTCGGACGCTTCGAGGGCGTGATAGCCCAGATCCTGGAGCACTTCGACGATCAGGTTGCGAATGACGGGCTCGTCCTCGACCACCAGCACCGTCTCGCCCGCCTCGGCCCGGGGGACCTCGCCATGGGTGCCCGAGGAGGGCTCCTCCCGGATGGCGCCGCGGTGGCGCGGCAGATAGAGCCTGATCGTCGTGCCGTGTCCCACCTCAGAGTAGATCTTGACATGACCTTCCGATTGCTTGGCAAAGCCATAGACCATTGAGAGCCCGAGCCCTGTGCCCTGGCCTATGGGCTTCGTGGTGAAGAACGGCTCGAAGACGCGCTCGATCAGGTCCGGTGGCATGCCCAGGCCGGTATCCGTGATGCAGATCACCACGTATTGCCCCGGCGTGACGTCCCCATGGGCGGCCGCATAGGCATCGTCGAGGAAGGCATTCGCCGTCTCGATCGTGAGCTTGCCGCCTTCCGGCATGGCATCGCGCGCATTGATCGCAAGGTTCAGGATGGCGCTCTCGAGCTGGTTGGGATCGCACAGGGTCATCCACAATCCGCCTGCCGTGACGATCTCCAGGGCATGCAGCGGGCCGATGGTGCGGCGGAGCAGATCCTCCATGGAGGCGATGAGCTGGTTGGCATTGACCGGCCGCGGATCGAGCGGCTGCCGGCGGGCGAAGGCGAGCAGGCGGTGGGTGAGCGCGGCGGCCCGTTGCGCCGAGCTCATCGCCGCCTTGGCGTAGCGCTCGACGTGTTCCGTACGGCCCTGCGTGATGCGGGTCTGCATCAGGTCGAGGGAGCCGACGATACCCGCGAGGAGATTGTTGAAGTCGTGGGCGATGCCGCCCGTCAGTTGCCCGACCGCCTCCATCTTCTGCGCCTGGCGAAGCTGGTCCTCGGCTCTCAGAAGTTCCTGCGTCCGTTCCGCGACACGCTCTTCCAGGGTCTGGTTCAGGTGCTTCAGCGCTTCCTCGGCCGCCCGGCGCTCGTTCACGTCGCGCAGGATGGCCGTCACGAAGACGCGCGTATCGCTCTGCCAGCGCGCGGCGGAAACCTCCAGGAAGCTGAGCGATCCGTCCTTGCGCTTGGCCGTGACCTCCAGGGGGCGGTGCATGACGTTTCCCGCGAGGACATCGGTCCAGAGCTCATCCCACGTCCCCGGCACGTTCAGGAGCGCGGTCATCTCCAGGCCAACGAGCTCGCGGAGATCATACCCGAACTCCCGCGCGGCCGCGGGATTGGCGAGCTGGATGACGCCTTGCGCGTCGAGCGTGAGGATCGCGTCCGGAGCGCTGTTCACCACGGCATCGTAGCGTGCGTTCTGCCGCTCGCGCAGGACCCGCTCGCGCTGGACCGCAACCGTCACGTCCACGATCTGCACGAGGCAGCGGAGATCGGGCGGCGTTCCCAGCGGGCGTACGGAGACGTTGTGGATGAGCTGTTGTCCGGAACGGGTGTTCAGCGGCAGAATGAAGGGATGCAGGGAATGGGTCAGGAGCCTCGAGGAGCCTGCCTCCAGCGTATCGGCGATCGCGGATTGGAGGCCCGGCGAGACCGCTCCCGGAAACAGCTCGTCCAGCTTTTTCCCGGCCGCATCCTGGCTGGGGATCCGGCTTGCCGAGGCGAACCACGCGTTCCAGGCGACCACCTGCATGCTGCCGTCGAGCACGATGAGGCCCGTATCCACTGCATCGAAGACCGCTGATAGGAGGTCGCCTTGAATCGGATGCATATGATCAGGATGCCATGCCGTCGGTCGCCCGCTCGATGAACTCGCCGAGCAGGGTCTTGAGCACGGCCAGGGAAGGAATATCCATGAGCATGACGATGTAGCCGCTGATGTCCCGTTGCCTGACCGTGAAGTTGATGTAGAGGAACATCACCACATCGCCAGCCTCGGGCGGAGGCGAAAGGTTGAAGAGTTCGGGGCCCTTTCCCCGAATGATCTCCGGCAGGGACATTCTCAGGCTGCGATGCAGCATGTTGGCGATCGTGCCCAGGCAGCCGTTCAGCAGGATGTTGCCGGTCTCGGCCAGCGCCTCCTGCTCCAGCTCGATGATGTCTTCGAGGGAAAGCTCTCCCCCTGTCACCGCCCTGACGAGCTCGAGGCTCTTGGTCTCGGGGAAGATCAGCAGGGCGCGCCCCGTGATGTCGCCCTCGAAGACCTGATGAACCGCCACGAGCGGGCCGGACTCGCGCCCCTCGAGGATTTCGATGGCCATCGTACGATGCACGAGATCGACGGACGGCACGGACAGATGGACCTGCTCGCCGACCATCTCGCGAAGGCTGAAGGCGGCACGGCTGACGCCGATGTTGACGAGCTCCGTCAGAGCGTCGAGCTCCAGCTCGTTGAGCACTTCCGAGATCGTTGATGTCATCATCTTCCACCTCGGCTGCGGCATGTCGCAAGGCGCGGCCAGAACAACATGCGTCAAGCCGCGCTCGAGCGCAGGCGCAGGGCGGCTCCGGAAATAAATCCTCTCAAGCCGTCTTCGGTCAGAGGCTTGCTGACGAAGGTGGCGTTCACCTCGCGCGCCCGAGCGATCACCTCGTCCTGAATGTTGGCCGTGATGACCGCGATCGGCATCGTCGGATGGCTGGCACGGATCTCTCCGGCCAGTTCGAGCCCGTCCTTCTCCGGCATGTTGAAGTCGATCATGGCCACATCGATCTTCCGCTCGGCGAGGATCGCGAGCGCTTCCTGGGCATTGCCGGCCTCCACCCTGTCCCATTCGGGCTGGAGCCCAGCCAAGGCCTTGGCTGCGACAATGCGCGCCAGCTTGCTGTCGTCGACGATCAGGACCGTTATCGCCACTCGGGAACTCCGCTAGGAATGGGCTGCCCGGAACGACCGGAACTGTGCAGGGGAAAAGGGGATATGGAACTCTTTTAGAGGATGCTGGGAGAATGACAACTCTCAGCCTCCCCGCGGCTCCGGCTCCCGGCGGCTTTCGCCCGTCAGGGCCGGGGTGATCCAGTCTCGAAGGAAATCGTCCTCGGGCGTTCCCCGCACCGTCGGCCGCAGAGCCATCAGAACCTGGAGAACGGCGGCGTGGAGATGCTCGGCGCCTGCCAGGTCGACGATCCGCCCCCTGTCCGCCTGGAGCCAGCCGAGCAGCGGTTCCGCATCCTCGACGCGGCATTGCCCTTCCATGATGATGACATTGCCGTCCAACCGCACGCTCATCCGATCAGCTCCGGGATATCGAGGATCATGAGGACGCTGCCGTCGCCGAGCAGGGTCGTCCCCATCACGCCGGGCATGCCGGCGAGGATGCCGGTCATGGGCCGCATCAGAACGTCCATCCTCTCGGCAAGCCCGTCCACCGCGACACCTACCAGTTCGTCACCGGCGGCCATGACCACGACCTTCAGGCGCGGAGGGGGCTCTGCCGGAGGAGGCATGTCCAGAAGACCGGCAAGCCTCACCAGAGGAAGCGTCCTGTCACGCCAGACGAAGGCCTCCGCGTCCCGAACGGGAAGAACGCGCGAGGCCGGCACGAAGGCAGTCTCAAGAATGCCGTCGAGGGGAATGCCGTAGAGGTCGCGGCCCACCCGGACGGCCATGACCTTCGTCATGACGATGGTCATTGGCAGGGACAGGCGGATCGTCGTGCCCTGTCCGTGCCGGCTTCGAACGCTCGCCTGGCCGCCTAGGCGCTCCACCGCGGAGCGGACGGCATCCATCCCGACACCCCGGCCCGACAGGTCGGTCACCTCCGAGGCGGTCGAGAAGCCCGGGGCGAAGATCAGGTCGATGGCGTCCGCATCGCTCATGCGCTCCAGGTCGTCCGCTGAAGCGATCCCGCGTTTGCGCGCAGTCTCGCGGATCGCGGACGGGTCGATGCCGCGTCCGTCGTCCTCGACCTCGACCGCGACGCGGTCGCCGTCGCGATAGGCCCTGACCACGATCCTGGTTCTCGCAGGTTTCCCGGCCTTCATGCGGAGAGGCTCGGGTTCGGCGCCATGGCCGACGGCGTTGCGCAGGATATGCAGCAGGGGCTCGAAGAGGCCTTCCACCACGGCCTTGTCGGCCTCGACCTCCTCTCCTTCCATGGAGAAGTCGATGGCCCTGTCCAGCTGAGCTGCGAGGTCGCGCACGGCCCTGGGGAAGCGCCGGAAGATGTCCCGCATGGGCATCAGGCGCACATCCATGACGGCCCCATGC
>JAEWKH010000066.1 GCA_023386155.1 Pseudomonadota bacterium | reverse complement strand
GTCGTGCTCCTCGAGCGACTCCATCAGCTTCATCAGCTTCTCGCCGGTCTCGTCGTCGACAGCCACCGGGGTCTGGGGCTTCCAGACGAGCTTCGACGCCTTGGGCTCGCCGAACTTGTCCTCGAGTGCCTTGGTCACCTCGTTGAGGGAGCCCTGGTCGCAATAGATCTCGTGGGCGTTCTCCGAGGAGGCCACGTCGTCCGCGCCGGCATCGATGGCGGCTTCCAGCATGGCGTCGGCGTCCGCCACCTCGGGACCGAACTCGATGTAGCCGACCCGATCGAACATGAACGAGACGGCGCCGGTCTCGGCGAGGTTGCCGCCGCTCTTGGTGAAGTAGGAGCGGATGTCGGAGGCGGTGCGGTTGCGGTTGTCGGTCATCGCCTCGACGATGATGGCCGCGCCGCCGGGGCCGTAGCCCTCGTAGCGGATCTCGTCGTAGTTCTCCGCGTCGCCGCCCGAGGCCTTGTTGATGGCGCGCTGGATGTTGTCCTTGGGCATGTTCTCGGCGCGGGCGGCGAGGATCGCGGCGCGCAGGCGCGGGTTCATGTTGGGGTCGGGCAGGCCCATCTTGGCCGCCACGGTGATTTCGCGGGCGAGCTTGGAAAACACCTTGGAGCGCACCGCATCGACCTTGCCCTTGCGGTGCATGATATTCTTGAACTGTGAATGCCCGGCCATCGGGGCCTCCGGAAAGTTCGGCCGAGAGCCGCTTGCGGTTCAAGCGCCCATCAGGCCGGGAAAGTTGACGATGGCAGGCTTATAAGGCGGCGAAGGGCCTGAGGCAAAGCCCCCCGGCGAGCGATCCTGAAAATACCTGCCCCGCCTAAAACCCGAGCCAGGACGGCAGGCTGTGGATGCCCGCCAGGATCAGGTGGTAGGAGGCACCCAGGACCGTCGCCGTATAGGCGAGCCCGGCCAGTCCGATCAAGTAGCCGAGGATCAGGAGGTAGCCGTCCTCCTCCATGATGGCGATGGAGGCGATGACCAGCGCGATGGAGGGCGGGAAGTTGGTGCCCGGGAATGGGATCAGGACCGACAGGGCGACCAGGAAGGCGAAGAACCCGGCCACCCGGTCCCCGAAGGGCCCGAAGAGCGGGAGCAGGCGGGGGCGGCAATAGCTCTCCAGTTTTTGGAGCTTGGGCTCCGCGATGTCGATGAGGCGCTTGAACTTCGCCGTGGACACGCTGCGCCGTAGGATGAAGCCGGGCAGCCAGGGCCGGGTGTGGCCCAGCATCATCTGGATGCCGAAGATCAGGACCGGGGTGCCCACGATGCCGGCGACGCCGGGCGGGGCCGGCACGCAGTTCGGCAGGGAGAACAGGATCAGCACGAAGCCGAAGGCGCGCTCGCCGAAGGCCTCGATGATCTCTCCGATGGAGATCGTCTCGCCCTTGGCCTCGTCGATCACGGCGCGCAGGACCGCGGAGGCGCTCTGGTGCTCATGCGCCCGGTGGAACTCGCTTTCCTCGTGATAGGGGTGTCGTCTGGCGCTGGCCGGTTCGATCTTGGCGTCCACCTGGGTCCTCCGTGGCGCAGAGATGGGGACGGTTCCGCTCGACGCCAAGGGAGCGGCGCCTCGATCCCCTCCCCCTGGCGGGGAGGGAGGAAGCCGGAGTCAATCCCAGAACCGCGGCCAGCTCTCCTCCAGGTGCGGCCCGAGGCGGACCGCCGCCACCCGCCGCGCGAGGCCGGTGCGGTCGTCGGTCTCGACGGCGATGCCCGAGAGCGTGCCCTCGCCCAGGCCCGGCTCCAGGCGGGTGCCCGGGGTCTTCTGCAGGAAGCGGCGGATCGCCTCCTCCTTCTGCATGCCGAGCACGGAATCGTAATCGCCGCACATGCCCGCATCGGATATGTAGGCCGTACCGCCCGTCAGGACCCGGTGATCGGCGGTGGGCACATGGGTATGGGTGCCGACCACGAGGCTCGCCCGCCCGTCGAGATGATGGCCCATGGCCTCCTTCTCGCTCGTCGCCTCCGCATGCACGTCGACGACGATCGCGTCCGCCACCTGGCCCATGGGACAGGTCTCGAGCTCCCGGTCGACGGCCGCGAAGGGATCGTCGAGCGGGTCCATGTAGAGGCGGCCCATGACGTTGACGACGAGGACCCGGGCGCCCGAGCGCGTGTCGATGAGGTTCGCGCCCCGCCCGGGCGTTCCGGGCGGGAAGTTGACGGGGCGCAGCAGCCGCGGCTGGCGCTCGATGAACACGAGCGTCTCGCGCTGGTCCCAGGAATGGTTGCCGAGCGTGATGGCGTCGGCGCCCGCGGCCAGGATCTCGTCGCAGATCGCCTCGGTGATGCCGAAGCCGCCGGCGGAATTCTCGGCATTGATGACCACGCAGTCGAGCTGCCAGCGGTCACGTAAGGACGGCAGGCGCTCGATCACCGCGTTGCGGCCGGGCCGCCCGACGATGTCGCCGAGGAAGAGAAGACGCATGGTGGGTCCTTAACTAGGAATCCGTCCGAACGAGTTCGGCTTCGGTGATGATAACGTCGAGGAGCCGGTCATGGGGTTCGACCGGCACCTCGTCGATCTCCTGAACCGCATAGGCGAGCCCGACGGTCAAGACCGGATGCTGCGTTTCGAGCGCCGCGATGGCCCGGTCGAAATGGCCCTTGCCGTAGCCGATGCGCCCTCCCCGGCGGTCGAAGGCGACGAGCGGCACGAGCAGCGCCTTGGGGAAAACCTCCGGTGCGTCGGGTCCGGGCTCGCGCACGCCGAAGCCGCCCTTGACCAGGACGTCTCCGGGCCGCCACAGGCGCCAGCTCAGGTGGGGATGGAGGATCTGGGAGAGGGCTATGTCCTGCCCGCGCGCGATCAGCGCCTCCATGAGACGGCGCGGATCGACCTCGCTGCGGATCGGCCAATAGGCCCCGACCGGCGTGACGTCCCGCAGTTCGGACAGGCCGAGGGCGCGCTCGGCGATGCGGCGCGCGGCCTCCTCGCGAAGGCCGTCGTCGAGGGCGTCGCGGCGCGCGAGCATCTCGCTGCGCAGGCGCTCTTTCAGGGCGGGAGGGGGAAGAGATTGCATGAAGTGCGGAGCCACAGAAACCGTCGGAGAAGCGATCCCGGGAACCTACAAAGTAGGTGGGCGCCGTGTGTCCCGGTCCAGGGACCGGGTCAGGGACAGCTCCCTTCAGGATCGATAAGGCCCCGGGGAATATGAACTCCTAACGCGCCCCGCAGCCCCGCCTTTCCTATGTAGGGAGGATGGGGCCCGGTTGAAAGGGGAAAAGTGAGGCCGGACCGAGATCTTTGCGCCTCCGGCGAGGACGCCGCCTCCGTAACATTACGGAATGGCCATGGCCGCCGGAACCTCGCCAAATGGCCGATGTGGGGGATGCGCCATTCATCAGGAGAGGGAACATGGCCCATCTGGAACACAATAATGACAAGGAATTGCAGCGAAGCAACGGCGCGGACTCGCCCAGCATCGATTCCATGATGCGCGAAGTGCTGCACATGCTCGGCAACATCGATTTCGAGTACGACGTCGAACTGGACCGGATCGAGAAAAGCACGACCGACCAGAACGTGAAGGCCTACATCAAGAAGAAGGTCATCGCGGCCCATCACGAGCGGCGGGAGCCCTATGTGGAGCTTCTGGCCAAGCTCCGGCAGCGCCAGCACCGGCTGTCCCATCAGGCCTGACCGGCGATCCTTCGATCCCGGGAGACAGGCTCATCGAGAGCCAATGCCCCTACGTCATCACCGGCCTTGTGCCGGTGATCTCGATCGTCCGAAGCTCCGAGCCTTTCAGGATCGGGATGGCCGGGACAAGCCCGGCCATGACAGTGGCGGGTATGACAGGCGCCGGTGCCCGGATCGAGTCCGGGAACGGCGCCCTACCCCTGCCCCGTCGCGTTCAGGCTGCGGGCCAGCTCCTCGATTCGCTCGGCCGCCATCTGGACGCCCTCGGCGAGCCTCGCCTCGATCCGCTCCAGGCGCTCGTCCCTGGAGGCGTTGATGCTGTTGAGCGTCGCCACTTCCGCTTCCAGGGCGGCGACCCGCCTTTTCGTCTCGTGCAGCTCGTCCGCCTGGGCGAGGGCCGCCATGACGTGGAGGCGCAGGTCGCCGATTTCCCCGAAAGATCCGCGCAGCTCCCTGATCCGGGCGTCGTAGGACGCCGCCAGACCTTCGAGATGCCCTTCCTCGCCCTCGGCGCAGGCCATGCGGTATGTCTGTCCGGCAATCGTCACCGTCACCTGGGGCATGGCTAGCCCTCCTCCGGCTCGAGCCGGCCTGCCTGGGCCAGGACGGTCTGGACGGCCCCGATGGCCTGGCGGACCCGCCGGCCGACATCGTCGGCGGCCGCCTCGAAACGGTGGAGCCTCGTGAGCGCGCCGTCGAGCTCCACGGCGAGGCGGGCCCGGTCGTCCTGCATGAGCTGGAGCTCGGTTTCCAGGGCGCCGCGCCGCTTCTCGGCCTCCAGCCGGCGCGAGACCGAGGCCTCGAGAAGGCCCAGGGCCATGTCCAGCCGCTTCATCGCTTCCTCGAGTGTGGGCGCCATCATGCCTCCTGAATCGGGGACGACACTAGCGCATTGTGCGAAAAAGTGGACCCGGTTTTCCGCCCCGAACGATGCGCGAGCATAACGAATAAGCATCGGGAAAATCCCGAAAGGGGATCCTACTTTCGGGCCCGGCTCGCCCGCGCCGAGGATGCGCCTCTTGAGGGACAGGCCGCCCGTTCGCGGGCATCGGGACCCACGGTCCTTAAGGGGATTATGCCCCTCCAGTCTTTGACTCGCCCCTCCCCCGTGTTAAGGAGCCCACGCCTTTTCCAGACAGACCCGCCCCTTTTGCGGGGCCCTCAAGACTTGTGGATCTCGCCGTGCAAGATACCGTCTCCGCCGATCGCGTCACCCATTCCGATCTGGCGAACGCCGTTCGCGTCCTCGCCATGGACGCCGTCGAACAAGCCAAATCCGGCCATCCGGGCCTGCCCATGGGCGCCGCCGACATGGCGACGGTGCTGTTCACCAAGTTCCTGAAATACGACGCCGCCGACCCGAAATGGCCGGATCGCGACCGCTTCATCCTCTCGGCTGGCCACGGCTCGATGCTGCTCTACGCCCTGCTCCACCTGACGGGCGTGAAGGGTATGACCATCGACGAGCTGAAGAGCTTCCGCAAGCTCGACTCGAAGACTCCGGGCCATCCCGAGAACTTCATGACCCCCGGCGTGGAGACCACCACCGGCCCGCTCGGCCAGGGCATTGCCACCGCGGTGGGCTTCGCGCTCGCCGAGCGCATGCTCAACGCCGAGTACGGCGACGATCTGGTCGACCACTACACCTATGTGCTCGCCTCCGACGGCGACCTGATGGAGGGCATCAGCCAGGAAGCTATCGCGCTCGCCGGCCACCTGAAGCTCAACCGCATGATCGTCCTTTTCGACGACAACGGCATCTCCATCGACGGGCCCCTGTCGCTCTCGGATTCCGTCGACCAGGTGAAGCGCTTCCAGGCCTGCGGCTGGAACGCGGTGCGCATCGACGGCCACGACCCGAAGGCGATCCAGCGCGCCATCTCCCGCGCCCAGAAGTCGGACAAGCCGACCCTCATCGCGTGCAAGACCACCATCGGCTACGGCGCCCCGAAGAAGGCCGGCACCTCCAAGGCCCATGGCGAGCCGCTCGGAGCCGAGGAGCTGGCCGGCGCCAAGGCGGCGCTGCGCTGGAGCCACGCGCCCTTCGAGATCCCCGAGAACATCCGCGACGCCTGGGCGAAGGCCGGCAAGAAGGGCCGCCGCCTGCGCAAGGCCTGGGCCGAGCGCCTGAAGGCTCTGCCCGCCGAGAAGCGCGCCGAGTTCGAGCGCCGGGTGACCAGCGTGCGTCCGCAGGGCCTGGCCGATGCCATCGCCAAGCTGAAGGACCGCCTCGTCGCCGAGCCGCAGAACGTCGCCACCCGCAAGGCCAGCGAGATCGCCCTCGAGGTCATCACCGAGGCGGTTCCGGAGCTGGTGCTCGGCTCGGCGGACCTGACGCCCTCCAACAACACCAAGACCAAGAACCTCACCGCCATCTCGCCCGGCCACTATGCCGGCCGCTACATCCATTACGGCATCCGCGAGCACGGCATGGCGGCGGCCATGAACGGCATCGCGCTCCATGGCGGCTATGTGCCGGCCGGCGCGACCTTCCTGGTCTTCACCGATTATGCGCGGCCCGCCATGCGTATCGCCGCGCTCGCCGGAATTCCGGCCGTCTACGTGATGACCCACGACTCGATCGGCCTCGGCGAGGACGGCCCGACCCACCAGCCGGTGGAGCATCTGGCGGCGCTGCGCTCGATGCCGAAGATGCGCGTGTTCCGCCCGGCGGACGCCATCGAGACGGCGGAAGCCTGGCAGCTCGCCCTCGAGCGGGTCGACGGGCCGAGCACACTGGCGCTGACCCGTCAGACCCTGCCGCAGGTCCGCAAGGATGGCGGCGCGCGGAACCTTTCGGCCACGGGCGCCTACGAGCTCTCCCCGGCGAGCGGGAAGGCCCGGGCGACCATCTTCGCATCGGGCTCCGAGGTCGAGATCGCGCTTGCGGCCCAGAAGCTGCTGGAAGAGCAGAGCTTCGCCGTCCGTGTCGTGTCGGTGCCCTCGCTGGACCTCTTCCTGGCCCAGCCCGAGAAGGTGCGCCGCGAAATCGTCGGCGACGCGCCGATCAAGGTCGCGGTCGAGGCGGCGGTCCGCTTCGGCTGGGATTCGGTCATCGGGCCCGACGGAATTTTCGTCGGCATGCATGGGTTTGGCGCGAGCGCGCCCTACAAGGACCTCTACAAGCACTTCGGCATCACGGCCGAGGCCGTGGCTGAAAAAGTCCTCCGGACACACAATCTCTGAGGCAGGGGTAACTTTTAGCCTCGTTATACAAGGGAGCTAAGACTATGACGGTAAAGGTCGCGATCAACGGATTCGGTCGCATCGGACGCAACATCCTCCGTGGCATCGTGGAAAGCGGCCGCAAGGACATCGAGGTGGTCGCCATCAACGACCTCGGCCCGGTCGAGACGAACGCCCACCTGCTCCGCTTCGACTCCGTGCATGGCCGCTTCCCGGCCGACGTCGCCGTCGACGGCGAGTTCCTCGTCATCAACGGCAAGAAGATCCGCGTGACGGCGATCAAGGATCCGGCGACCCTGCCGCATCGGGAGCTCGGCGTCGACATCGCCATGGAATGCACGGGCATCTTCACCTCGAAGGAGAAGGCCTCGGCGCACCTGACCGCCGGCGCCAAGCGCGTCATCGTGTCGGCCCCCGCCGAGGGCGCCGACCTCACGGTCGTCTACGGTGTCAACCACGACAAGCTGACGAGGGATCACGTCGTCATCTCGAACGCCTCCTGCACCACGAACTGCCTCGCCCCCGTGGCGAAGGTGCTTCACGATGCGGTCGGCATCGAGAAGGGCTTCATGACCACGATCCACTCCTATACCAACGACCAGCCGACGCTGGATCAGATGCACAAGGACCTCTACCGCGCCCGCGCGGCGGCCCTGAACATGATCCCGACCTCGACCGGCGCCGCCAAGGCGGTGGGCCTCGTCCTGCCGGAGCTCAACGGCAAGCTCGACGGCTCGTCGATCCGCGTGCCGACCCCGAACGTCTCCGTGGTCGACTTCAAGTTCGTGGCCAAGAAGAACACCACGAAGGAAGAGATCAACGCGGCGATCAAGCGCGCGTCCGAGCAGGAGCTGAAGGGCATCCTCGGCGTCACCGACCAGCCGAACGTCTCGTCCGACTTCAACCACGACCCGCATTCCTCCGTGTTCCACCTGGACCAGACCAAGGTGATGGAGGGCAACTTCGTGCGCGTGCTGTCCTGGTACGACAACGAGTGGGGCTTCTCGAACCGCATGGCGGACACCGCCGTCGCCATGGCGAAGCTCATCTAAGGGAGGCCGCTTCATGACCGCCTTCCGCACGCTCGACCAGGCAGACGTCAGGGGAAAACGCGTTCTCGTCCGGGTGGACCTCAACGTCCCGATGGAGAACGGCAGGGTGACAGACGCGACGCGCATCGAGCGCGTCCTTCCCACCATCCGGGAGATCGCCGACAAGGGCGGGAAGGTGATCCTTCTCGCCCATTTCGGTCGTCCGAAGGGGCGCGACCCCAAGGAATCCCTGAAGCCTGTCGCGGAAGCGGTCTCGAAGCACCTCGGCAAGCCCGTGGCCTTCGCCGATGACTGCATCGGCGAAGCCGCCGCCCGGGCCGTCGGCTCCCTCAAGGACGGCGACGTGCTGCTCCTCGAGAACACCCGCTTCCATGCGGGCGAGGAGAAGAACGACCCGGCCTTCGTCCAGGAACTGGCGAAGCTCGGCGATATCTATGTGAACGACGCCTTCTCGGCGGCGCACCGGGCCCATGCCTCGACCGAGGGCCTCGCCCGTGTGCTGCCGGCCTATGCGGGCCGCTCCATGCAGGCGGAGCTGGATGCCCTCACCAAGGGCCTGGAAGCTCCGAAGCGCCCGGTCGTCGCCATCGTGGGCGGCGCCAAGGTCTCGACCAAGATCGACCTGCTCGAGAATCTCGTGACCAAGGTCGACGCCCTGGTCATCGGCGGCGGCATGGCGAACACCTTCGTCCATGCGACCGGGCTCGGCATCGGCATGTCATTGGCCGAAAAGGACCTGGCCGCGACCGCCATGCGCATCATCGACAAGGCGCGCACGTCCAACTGCGCCATCATCCTGCCCGTCGACGGCGTCTGCGCCTATGAGTTCAAGGCGGGAGCCCCCAACCACACCTACGGCATCGATGCGATCCCCGAGGACCAGATGATCCTGGACGTGGGCTCGCAATCGGTCGAGCGCATCTCGTCCGCGATCAACGATGCGGCGACGCTGGTGTGGAACGGCCCGCTCGGCGCCTTCGAGATCGCGCCCTTCGACCAGGGCACGGTCGCGGCGGCACGTCACGCGGCCCAGCGCACCAGGGAGGGCAAGCTCGTCTCCGTCGCCGGCGGCGGCGACACGGTCGCGGCCCTCAACCACGCTGGCGTTGCGGAAGACTTTACCTATGTATCCACTGCGGGCGGCGCCTTCCTCGAATGGCTCGAGGGCAAGCCGCTGCCCGGCGTGGAAGCGCTGAGAGCTTGAAGGACCGATCCCGGGCGGGGAATTAACCCTTTCTCGCCCGAGGAAAACGTCCGCAGGCTCGTTTAAGCTCAGGTTCAGTTTCGGCGCGCTTAAAACGGCGCGCCCAATAAGGAGGACGAAATGGCGCGCATCACCATGAGGCAGCTTCTGGATCACGCAGCCGAGCAAGGCTATGGCGTGCCTGCCTTCAACATCAACAACATGGAGCAGGCGCTCGCGATCATGGCGGCGGCCAACGAGGTCGACGCGCCGGTGATCATCCAGGCGTCCCGCGGCGCCCGCCAATACGCCAACGACGTCATGCTCAAGCACATGATGGATGCGGTCACCGAGATCTACCCGCACATCCCGGTCTGCGTGCATCTCGACCACGGCAACGAGCCCGCCACCTGCATGACGGCGATCCAGGCCGGCTTCACCTCCGTGATGATGGACGGCTCCCTCAAGGCCGACGGCAAGACCCCGGGCGACTGGGACTACAATGTCGGCGTGACCCGGAAGGTGGTCGAGATGGCCCATCTCGGCGGCATCTCGGTGGAAGGCGAGCTCGGCGTGCTCGGCTCGCTCGAGACCGGCATGGGCGACAAGGAGGACGGCCACGGCGCCGAGGGCAAGCTGTCGCACGACCAGCTGCTGACGAACCCGGACGAGGCCGTGAAGTTCGTGGCCGAGACCAAGGTCGATGCGCTCGCCATCGCCATGGGCACCTCGCACGGCGCCTACAAGTTCACCCGCAAGCCCGACGGCGCGATCCTCGCCATGCACGTGATCGAGGAGATCCACAAGAAGCTCCCGAACACCCACCTGGTGATGCACGGCTCGTCCTCGGTGCCGCAGGACCTGCAGGACATCATCAACCAGTACGGCGGCCAGATGAAGCCGACCTGGGGCGTGCCGGTGGAGGAGATCCAGCGCGGCATCAAGCACGGCGTGCGCAAGATCAACATCGACACCGACAACCGCATGGCGATGACCGGCCAGATCCGCAAGGTCCTGACCGAGAACCCGGGCGAGTTCGACCCGCGCAAGTATCTGAAGCCCGCCATGGAGGCGATGACGAAGCTCTGCAAGCAGCGCCTGCAGGAGTTCAACACCGCCGGCCAGGCCTCGAAGATCAAGCGCGTGTTCACCCTGGCCGAGATGGCCAAGCGCTACGCCTCCGGCGAGCTCGACCCGACCTTCGGCACGAGCCGTCAGGCAGCTGAGTAAGCATTTTCAGGAAAAGTGGATTCCGGTTTTCCGTTAGAAAATGCGGTTGAGTGAAGCGATCAGGCTTTCGCCTCAATCATGATCGACAAGCGGGGCCTCGCAAGATGGCCCCGTTTTCGTTATGGGAACGCTGTCCATCCTTTTTCGTGACCCAAGAGCCCCATGGCCGATACCGCTGCCCGCCTCTACCTCATCACCCCCGTCCTGGAGGACGCCTCCTTCGCGCCGCGCCTCGCCGAGGCCTGCGCGACCGGGGCCGTGGCCGCCGTCCTGCTGCGGCTGGCCTCCGCCGACGAGCGGGGCCTGATCAACCAGGTGAAGGAGCTCGCTCCCGTCGCCCAGGAGCACGGGGCCGCCGTGATCGTCTCGGTCGAGGGCAAGGCGGATCTCGCCACCGTCGCGGCCCGGGGCGGCGCCGACGGCGTTCATGTTCCGGCCGATCCGGCCCGCGTGCGGGAGCTGCGGGAGCGGCTCAAGTCCGAGCGCGCCATCGGGGTCGGGGCGATCCGCACCAGGGACGACGCCATGTCCCTGGGCGAGGCCGGGGCCGATTACCTGCTCTTCGGCGAGCCGCGCCCGGACGGGTCCCTCCCCTCCCTGGAGAGCGTGGCGGAGCGGGCCTCCTGGTGGGCCGAGATCTTCGAGACGCCCTGCGTGGCCTATGCCCCGAGCCTGGATGCGGTCGAGCCCCTGGCGGCGACGAACGCGGAGTTCGTCGCCCTCGGCGACGCGGTCTGGACCCATGCGGAGGGTCCCGCGGCCGCCGTGAAGGCTGCGGCGGCGATCCTGGAGCGGCAGGAGGCGTCGCGCTGATGCGGCTGTCCTGGATCATCGGCGCCGCCCTTCTGGCGTCATCCGCGACGCTCAGTCACGCGGCCCAGCCCGATCTGGCCTATGGCGCCTACCAGCGCGGCCTCTACCAGACGGCTTTCCGCGAGGCGACCCTGCGGGTGGAGAAGAACAGCAACGACGCCGCCGCCATGACGCTCCTGGGCGAGCTCTACAATCAGGGCCTCGGCGTCGCCATGGACCCCAGGAAGGCCTCCGAATGGTTCCGCCTGGCGGCCCAGCGCGGCGACGCCAATGCCCTCGCGTCCCTCGGCCTGATGGCCCTCGACGGGCGCGGCATGGCCAAGAACCAGGCGCAGGGCCGGGCCTGGCTCGAAGAGGCCGCGGCCAAGGGCAATGCGCTGGCCTCCCACAACCTTGCCCTGCTCCTTCTCACGAGCGGCAACGACGAGGATGTGCAGAAGGCCGTCGAACTGTTGAAGAAGGCGGCCGCGGCCGAGATCCCGGACGCCCAGCACGCCCTGGGCGTGCTCTACCTCAAGGGCCGGGGCGTGATCCAGAATGCCCAGGAGGCCGCCCGCCTGTTCGAGCGCGCGGCCCGCAACGGCAGCTCGGTCGGCGAGGTGGAATATGCGATCCTGCTCTTCAACGGGGACGGGGTCCCGGCCAGCGAATCCCAGGCCGCGCGCTATTTCCGCCGGGCCGCCGCCAAGGGCAACGCCATCGCGCAGAACCGCCTCGCCCGTCTGCTCGTCTCCGGCCGCGGCGTTCCGGCCAACAAGGTCGACGCGGCCGCCTGGCACATCCTGGCGGCCGCCCAGGGCCTCGCCGATCCCTGGCTCGACGATGCGCTCAAGGACATGAGCGCCGAGGATCGCAAGCGGGCCGAGAAGCTGGCGGCCGAGCGCCTGGGCATGCGGTGAGCGCATGAAATGCCGCAAGCACGGGATCAATTGCCCTCTGCCCCTGTTGACCATGCTTGACGCAAGCCATCCCGTGGTCCATCGACCTCACTTCCGTTTGAAAAACCGCTCTTTGCCAGGACCTGCCCGATGATCCGTTCGCCCCTGATGACCGTCATGACCGATGCCGTGATGAAGGCCTCACGCTCGCTCAAGCGCGATTTCGGCGAGGTCGAGAACCTGCAGGTCTCCCGGAAAGGACCTGGCGATTTCGTCTCGGCCGCCGACCGCAAGGCGGAGAAGATCCTGCGCGAGGCCCTCGAAAAGGCGCGCCCCGGCTACGGCTTCATCATGGAGGAGGAAGGCGTCGTCGAAGGCACGGATACGAGCCATCGCTGGCACATCGACCCGCTCGACGGCACCACGAACTTCCTGCACGGCCTGCCCCAGTTCGCGATCTCGGTGGGCCTGGAGCGCGACGGCCAGATCGTCGCCGGCGTGATCTACGACCCGGCCAAGGACGAGCTCTTCATCGCCGAGCGCGGCAAGGGCGCCTATCTCAACAACCGGCGCATCCGCGTGGCGGCCCGAGGCGATCTCGCCGATGCGGTGGTGGCCAACGGCCTGCCCCATATCGGCAAGGGCGATCACGGCCTCTACCTGCGCGAGGCGGCCGCCGTCATGGCCTATGTGGGCGGCATGCGCCGCTGGGGCGCCGCCTCCCTCGACCTCGCCTATGTGGCCTGCGGGCGCTTCGACGCCTATTGGGAGCGGGGCCTGAACTCCTGGGACATCGCCGCCGGCATCCTGATGATCCGCGAGGCGGGTGGCTTCGTGTCCGACGCGGACGGCGGCAGCGACCCGATCGCCAAGGGCTCCATCGCCTGCGGGAACGAGGTCATGCACCGCGAGCTGCTCAAGCTCCTGAAGAAGGCCAAGGGGTAATATTTCTGTTCGTGCCGGTCGAAGACCACGATGGTCGCGCTTGATCCTTCGGGCGGGCGCGGTCAGATTGGGTCAGTCCCGAAGCACGAATGCACAGGATAACAATGGCGGACCAACCCCTTACCCCACCGCGGATCTATCTGATCCGCATGGCGGTCTTCCTGGTTCTGGCGGGGTTCGTCGCCTTCATCCTCTACCGGCAGATCTGGGAGGCGTTCCAGGCCAATCCCGGCCTCAACGCGCTGATTCTGGGCGTCATGTTCATCGGCATCGTGCTCGCGATCCGGCAGGTCTGGCGCCTCTTTCCCGAAGTGCGCTGGGTCAACACCCTCCAGCGGACCGAAGAAGGGCTCGTCGCCCCCACCCCGCCGGTCCTGCTGGCGCCGCTCTCCGCTCTTCTCGGCAACCGGCCCGGACAATCCGGATTTTCCGTTGCGGCAACCCGTTCGGTCCTGGACTCCATCGGGGCCCGCCTCGACGAGAGCCGCGAGATCGTGCGCTATCTCGCCGGCCTCCTGGTCTTCCTCGGCCTCCTCGGCACCTTCTGGGGCCTCATAGAGACCGTGGGCTCGGTCGGGCGCATCATCGCCTCGCTTCGCACGGGCCAGGATAGCGCCGTTCTCTTCGACGAGCTGAAGAACTCGCTGGCCGGCCCGTTGCAGGGCATGGGCCTGTCGTTCTCCGCTTCTCTCTTCGGCCTGGCGGGATCCCTTGTGGTCGGTTTCCTCGACCTCCAGGCCGGTCAGTCCCAGAGCCGTTTCTACACGGAACTCGAGGACTGGCTCGCCACCTCCACCTTGGACACGCCGGCCGATACCTCCCTGCGCAGCGGCGCCACCCAGCACGACCTGACGGTCGCCCTCAACCGCTTGACCGCCGCCGTGAACGACGGCGCGGGCGGCCGGGCCGCGACCCAGGCCATGGCCAATCTGGCCGAGGGCGTCCAGGGGCTCGTCCAGCACATGCGGGCGGAGCAGCAGATGATCCGCGACTGGGTCGAGGCCCAGGCCGCCCGCGAGAAGGAGCTGAAGCAGGTCCTCGACCGCCTCTCCCGTGAAAGGCTGCCCTGATGCCGGTCTCGAGCGCAGGCGGACGGCGGCGCGGACGTTCGGGCCAGATCAATTACTGGCCGGGCTTCGTGGATGCCCTGTCGACGCTGCTGCTCGCCATCATCTTCCTGATTTCGGTCTTCACCGTCGGCCAGTTCTTCCTGTCCCGCGAGCTGTCGGGCCGCGACACGGTGCTCGACCGGCTGAACCGGCAGATCTCCGAACTCACCGACCTCCTCTCCCTCGAGCGCTCGAACCGGCGCAGCATCGAGGACACCGTCACCTCCCTGCAGACGACGCTCCGCGCCAACGAGGCCGAGCGGGCGCGCCTCCAGAGCCTTCTCGACAGCGGCGGCGCCGCCCAGGCCCAGGCCCAGGAGCTGGGCACGCAGCTCGAGACCGAGCGCCAGGCCACCGGCCGGGCGCTCAGCCAGGTCGAGATCCTCAACCAGCAGATCGCCGCCATGCGCCGCCAGCTCGCGGCCCTGGAGGAAGCTCTTTCCGCCTCCGAGAACCGGGACAAGGAAAGCCAGGCCCGCATCGCCGATCTCGGCAGCCGCCTCAACGTGGCCCTGGCCCAGCGGGTGCAGGAGCTGGCCCGCTACCGGTCCGACTTCTTCGGCCGCCTGAGGCAGATCCTCGGCAACCGTCCCGACGTGCGCATCGTCGGCGATCGCTTCGTGTTCCAGTCGGAGGTGCTCTTCCCCGCCGGCCAGGCGACCCTGCGCCCCGAGGCCTCCGGCGAGATCGACCGCATCGCCGCCGCCCTGATCGAGCTGGAGCGCCAGGTCCCACCGGACATCCCCTGGGTGATCCGCGTCGACGGCCATACCGACCAGCGCCCCATCAACACGCCGCAATTCCCGTCGAACTGGGCCCTCTCGTCGGCCCGCGCCATCGCGGTCGTGCAGGCGCTGGTCGCCCGCGGCGTCCAGCCCCAGCATCTCGTCGCCGCCGGCTTCGGCGAGTTCCAGCCGCTCGACAACGGCACGACGGAAGAGGCCTATGCCCGCAACCGGCGCATCGAGCTGAAGCTGACGGAACGGTGATCCCGCAAGGTCGCGTTCAGGCGAAGCGATTCGTCGCGGCGACGATGGATTCCGTCATGCTGGGATCGCGCGCGTCGTGCCCGGCCTCGCTCACGACGACGAGTTCGCTGCCCGGCCAGTGCCGCTGAAGAATCCAGGGCGTGGCGAGAGGGCCGCCGATATCGAGACGGCCATGGATCAGGATGCCGGGAATGCCGGCGAGGCGACGGGCATCCCGCACCAGGGCACCGTCCTCGAGCCAAGCCCGATGGCGCCAGTAATGGGTCACCAGCCGGGCGAAGCCCAACCGGAAGGCCGGGTCCTCGTATCGAGGGTGGGGCCTGTGGCCGGGATGGATGGCGACGACGGCGATTTCCCAGTCGCACCAGTCCCGCGCCGCCTTCCCGTGGATCGTGGGGTCCGGGTGCATGAGGAGGCGGTGATAGGCCTCGACGAGGCTTCCCTCCCGGTCCGCCTCCGGCACGCCCGCCCGGAAGCGGCTCCATGCCTCGGGGAAGAACATGCCGGCGCCCCGGGTGATCCACTCGATTTCGGACGCCGTGGTCGTGGCGATGCTGAACAGGACCATTTCGGTCACGCGCGCAGGGTTCCGCTCGGCATAGGCGAGCGCCAGGGTCGAGCCCCAGGAACCGCCGAGCACCAGCCAGCTTTCGATCCCGAGATGCTCCCGCAGCCGCTCGATATCGGCGATAAGATGGGCTGTCGTGTTGGTGGAGAGATCGATGCCCGGCGTGCTCGCATGAGGCACGCTCCGCCCGCCCCCACGCTGATCGAGGAGAACGACACGATAGGCCTCCGGGTCGAAATATCGCCGCGCGTTCGCCGTGCAGCCGGATCCGGGACCGCCATGGAGGACGAGGGCCGGCTTTCCGGCAGGGTTCCCGCAGGTCTCCCAATAGATCCGATGCCCGTCACCTACATCGAGCATGCCGGCATCGTAGGGCTCTATGGGTGGGTAAAGGTCGGGCATGGGCCCTGTCTATCACAAGGACTCTGCCATGCCAGGCATGACCGAACGGCAAGCGGCAGGGTTTTCCGCTCAGCCCTTCCCCAGGGCCTGCGCGACATCCTGGACCTGATCGCCGACGCGGCGGATGGCGTTCACGACCTGCTGGCGCGGCACGTTCCAGCGGTCCGACCAGTACTGGAGATCCCACGGCTCAAGGATGTTGATGCGCGGGGAATCCTGAGGATGCCGCCTGCTGACCACCATGCCCTCCTCCCGGCGGGGCGAATCGTCCATCCCGTCCTGTCTCTCACGAAAGCGTGGCAAACATGGGTCGGCCGGAGAACTTACTCCGCTGCCTCGCTGTGCTCCTGGGCGCTCGTGAACTGCAGGCGAGCGAGGCGGGCGTAGAGGCCGCCCTGGGCGAGCAGGGATTCGTGCGTGCCCTCCTCCGCGATGACGCCCTTGTCCATGACCAGGATGCGGTCGGCGGAGCGCACGGTGGCGAGGCGATGGGCGATGACCAGGGTGGTGCGGCCTTCCATCAGGTGGTCGAGGGCGGCCTGGACCTTGCGCTCGCTTTCCGCGTCCAGCGCCGAGGTCGCCTCGTCGAGGAGCAGGATCGGGGCATCCTTCAGGATGGCCCGGGCAATGGCCAGGCGCTGGCGCTGGCCGCCCGAGAGGGTCACGCCACGCTCGCCGATCATCGTCCGGTAGCCCTCCGGCAGGGCCTGGATGAAGCCGTCCGCGGAGGCGAGCTCGGCGGCGCGGCGCACCTCGTCCTCGCCGGCCTCCGGACGGCCGTAGCGGATGTTGTCGAGGACGGATGCCGCGAAGATCGTCGGCTCCTGGGGCACGAGGGCCATGCGGGCCCGCAGGGCGAAGGGATCCGCCTCCTGGATGGCGATCCCATCGACCCGGATCGTGCCGCTCTGCGGATCGTAGAAGCGCAGCAGCAGCTGCAGGATCGTGCTCTTGCCGGCCCCCGAGGGCCCGACGATGGCGACCCGCTCGCCGGATCTCACCGCGAAGCTGAGACCGTGGACCGCGCGCTGGTCGGCGCGGGTCGGATAGGAGAAATGCACGCCCTCGAAGGCCATTGTCCCGAGCGGCGGCTCCGGCAGCGGCGTGGGGTTGCGCGGCCGCTCCACGGCGGGCTTGGCCGCGAGGATCTCGCCCAGGCGCTCCGCCGCACCCGCCGCCTGGGCGAGTTCGCCGTAGACCTCCGAGAGCTGGCCGAGCGAGCTTGCGGCGAAGACCGCGTAGAGGACGAACTGCGACAGGCGCCCGCCGGTCATCTCCCCGGCGAGGACGTCCTGCGCGCCGTACCAGAGAACTCCCACCACGCTCGCCGAGACCAGGAAGATGCCCGCGCCGGTCAGGAAGGCCCGCATGATGGTGGAGAGCCGGGCTGCGCCGAAGGCCTCCTCCGCGGCCGCGGCGAAGTGGGAGGCGGTGAGGCTTTCCATGCCGAAGGCCTGCATGGTCCGCACCGCCCCGACGGCCTCCGCCGCATAGGCCGAGGCGTCGGCGAGCCTGTCCTGCGCCGCCCGGGAGCGGCGCCGCACGGCGCGGCCGGAAAAGACCAGGGGCAGGACGATGACCGGAATGGCGAGGAGCACGAGGGCCGAGAGCTTCGGACTCGTGATGATCATCAGAACCGTCGCGCCCACGAAAAGAAAGAGGTTGCGCAGGGCGATCGAGATACTGACCCCGAAGGCCGCCTTGACCTGGGTGGTGTCGGCGGTCAGCCGGGAGACGATCTCGCCGCTCCTCGTCTGGTCGAAGAAGGCCGGATCGAGGGTGGTCAGGTGCCGGAACACAGCGGAGCGCAGATCCGCCACCACCCGCTCCCCGAGCGTGATGACGCAGTAATAGCGAAGGGCGCTCGCCAGGGCCAGCACGCCCACCACCACGATCAGGAGGACGAAATAGGCGTTGATGTAGGTCCTGCCCTGCTCCGAGAAGCCGAAATCGATGACCCGGCGCACGGCGATGGGCACGACGAGCGTGGCCGCGGATGCCAGCCCCAGGGCCAGCAGCGCCGCCGCGATCCGGCCCTTGTAGGCCAGGCCGTAGGGAATGAGCGGCTTCAGGGCGCTGAGCGCAGCCTTGGGGCGGGGGTGGGCAGAGGGCAATTCGGCCATGTCAGCCTTCGTTGACGGAAACCACGGATCGAGCTGTCTCCATTGACATGGAAACAGCCTTTTTCTTTTGAGCTGCCTCAATTTTCAACGGCGAAACGGCCTCACTCTGCCGAAAAGCGCTCCGGAGCGGTTTAGCACCTTTGCCCCGTCTTGTTTCAAGGCCTTAAGTGAGGTATAGGCGCGCATTCATCAATTCAGGCTCGATCTCAACATTGCGGGCTGCCCAGACTTGGCTGGCCGCAAGAAGGACTATGGCAATGGCTCGCAAAGAAACCGATCACCCCGATTACCACTTCATCAAAGTGGTCATGACCAACGGCACCGAGTACACCACCCGCTCGACCTACGGCAAAGAGGGCGACACCCTCAACCTCGACATCGATCCGAACACCCACCCGGCCTGGACCGGCGGTTCGCAGCAGCTGCTCGACCGCGGCGGCCGCGTGTCGCGCTTCAACTCGAAGTTCGGCGGCCTGGGCCTCGGCGGCAAGAAGTAATCGGCGCTGCGCCGGTTATTTCTGACGGAATGCAAAAGCCCCGCTTCGGCGGGGCTTTTTGCTGCTCGCGCGCATCCCGGCGATGCCGGGATGCCACGGAACACTCCTTACTCGGCGGCCCCGAAAGCCCGTTGCAGCATGCCGAGCTGGGTGGCGACCGGGTTGGGAGACGAGGGGCGATCCGGCAGGCCTGCCTCGGAGATGAGGCGCTCGAGATGCAGGATCCGGGCGTGGAGCCGGGTTGCGAGGCCCATCAGCTCCCGCAGGCGGGCGGGAAGCGACTCGTATTCCGCAATCGTCGTCGCGGAATCCGCCGAGTTCAGGCGGACGCGGTTCTTCTCCAGCTGCGCCTGATCGGAGGATATCTCCCCCTCCGCCACGGCCCGCTGCAGCAGCAGCCAGGAGGCGATCTGCATCAGCCGGGTGGTGAGCCGCATGCTCTCGCTGGCATAGACGAGGCTTGTCTGACGCGGCAGGGTGCGGGATTCCTCGCGGCCCGGCCCGTCGAGATAGGCGGCCGTCTCCTCGATGAGCTCCATGCCCTCCTGGAAGAGGGCCCTGAAGGCCTCGGACCCCACGAAGCTCTGCCCGAACCGGACAGGATCGACATCGAGCTGGATCACGTCGGGTTCGCTCACGCACATCTCCCAAAAAACCGGCCCCCGCGCGGAAACGGCGGAGGCTTGAACTGTTGAGAGGATTATAGACGGTCCGTCCGGACTTGCCTCGGTAACCTCTTCTTAAGGTTAAGCCGAAATCGATAAAAATCGAGCCGCGCGAGGCGGCTCTTCAAGTCTAACAGGGAAGCGTCAAACAGAGTGGGCTCCAAAGCCACTCGGCATCCAGGGAGAAGCCCGGATGCCCTCGCTTCTATCGGAGAATGGTAAACACACCGTTAAGAACGTTTCTTCGTTACAGTCGCGTCAGCCCTGGCCGAGCTTGAAGAAGGCGCTCGCGGCCGCGCGGGAGTTCTCCTTCCGGGCCCTCGCCTCCTTGAGGCGGGCGATCTCCTGTTCCAGCATGTCGATGCGCTCATCGAGCTCGTCGATGGACAGCATCGAGAGATCCTGGCCGATCTCGTGCCTGCTCATGATCTGGCGCGGTTCATCGGTAAAGGGATCGAGGGCCATGGCATTCTCCTCTCAACGGGTGGTCATCAAGGTTATTCCGGCATGTATTCCTTGCCAACGGAGCCTATATCTCCTGAACTTGTTGACCAAAGGAGGGAAAAATGGGGCAGAGCCCGGACATGATGCGCGCCGTCGTTGCCGAGGGAAGCGGCGGGCCGGAGGTTCTCAAGCTCGTCCAGCGCCCGATTCCCACGCCCAGGGAGGGCGAGATCCTGGTCAAGGTGAAGGTCGCGGGCGTGAACCGCCCGGACGTGATCCAGCGGCAGGGCGGCTATCCGCCGCCGCCCGGCGCCCCGGACATCCTCGGTCTCGAGATCGCCGGCGAGGTGGCGGCCGCCGGGCCGAACGCCACACGATTCTCCATCGGCACGCCGGTCATGGCCCTGGTGCCGGGCGGCGGCTACGCGGATTACGCCGTCGCCCATGAAAGCAACGCCCTTCCCATTCCCGCAGGCCTGTCCTTCGAGGAGGCGGGCGCGATCCCGGAAACCTATTTCACCGTCTGGACCAACGTGTTCGACCGGGGGCGCCTCCAGCCGGGCGAGACGTTCCTCGTCCATGGGGGAACCTCCGGCATCGGCACCACGGCGATCCAGCTCGCCAAGGCCTTCGGCGCCACGGTGATCGCCACGGCCGGATCCGACGGGAAATGCGACGCCTGCCTACGGCTCGGCGCCGATGTCGCGATCAATTACCGGAACCAGGACTTCGTGGCGGCCGCCAAGGAGGCCACCGGCGGCCGGGGCGTGGACTTGATCCTCGACATGGTCGGCGGTGACTACATCGCCCGCAACTACGACGCGGCCGCCCAGGACGGCAGGATCGTGCAGATCGCCTTCCTCCAGGGCCCGAAGGCCGAGGTCGACTTCCGCCGCCTGATGGTCAAGCGGCTCACCCATACGGGTTCGACCCTGCGCCCGCGCTCGCCGGCCGAGAAGGCCGAGATCGCCGAGGCGCTCGAAGAAAAGGTCTGGCCGCTGCTGGAGCAGGGCCGGTGCCGGCCGGTGATGGATTCGACCTTCGCCTTCGAGGACGTGGCCAAGGCCCATGCCCGCATGGACGGCGGCCAGCATGTCGGCAAGATCGTTCTCACCCTGTAACCCATCGCGTCGAACCTGAAACTGGGCAGCACTTTCGGGTTCGACGCTCTAAAATTTGCAACATCCCGGCACGATCCCTATAATCATCTCGTTTCCCTCACATCGTGAGACGAGATGCTCCGGTCCGGGCCGGTTCGGAGCGCGAGAGAGTTTTGCCGTGCGGCGCCGAGCTTCCGGCGCCCGGCCTGAAGGAGGTTCACCTACATGTCCCAGGGACCATTGATGCCGAAGGCGACAGCCGTCTGGCTTGTCGAGAATACATCGCTGTCGTTCGACCAGATCGCCGATTTCTGCAAGCTGCACCCGCTCGAGGTGAAGGGCATTGCCGACGGCGAGGTCGCGGCCGGCATCAAGGGCCTCGACCCGGTGACCACGGGCCAGCTGACCCGTGAGGAGATCGAGAAGGCCCAGAAGGATCCGAGCCATCACCTCCGGCTCGCCGAGTCGCGGGTGAAGCTGCCGGAGCAGAAGCGGGTCAAGAAGGGGCCGCGCTATACCCCGGTGTCGCGCCGCCACGACCGCCCGAACGCGATCCTCTGGCTCGTGCGCAACCATCCCGAGCTGAAGGACGCGCAGATCATGCGCCTGGTCGGCACCACCAAGACGACGATCCAGCAGGTCCGCGACCGCACGCACTGGAACTCCGCCAGCCTTTCGCCCATGGACCCGGTGACGCTCGGCCTGTGCTCGCAGATCGATCTCGATTTCGAGGTGCAGCGCGCCGCCAAGGACCGTCCGCAGGTCGAGCCGCAGGAGCACGGCGGCACCCTGATGCCGGCGGAAATCTCCACGGCTTCCGAGCCGGTCGATCCCTTCGCCGACATGAGCCGCCCGAAGCCGGCCCAGGAAGAGAACATCGACGTCAACTCGGTCTTCGCCAAGCTCAAGCAGCTCAAGCGCGACGACGAAGACGAGGAATAAGTTTTACGAGAAAAGGCCCGGATCGCTCCGGGCCTTTTTGCTTCAACGGCCGCGGACTCACGTCTGTCGCCAGCGTGGCTTGCGGGCCTGCGCGTCCTCTTCGGGCTTCGTTGAGCCCTTTTTCAGCCGGAAAGCCCCCTCGTCCGCAGCACGTCTCCGATTTCGGACAGGATCACAGGATCGTCGATGGTGGCGGGCGTCGACCATGGATCGCCGTCGGCGATCTTCTTCATGGTGCCGCGCAGGATCTTGCCCGAGCGGGTCTTGGGCAGGCGGGCGACGGTGATCGCCAGCTTGAAGGCCGCCACGGGGCCGATCTTCTCGCGCACCAGGGCCACGAGTTCCGCCTCGATCTCCTCCGGCAGCCGGTCGATGCCGGATTTGAGCACCACGAAGCCGCACGGCACCTCGCCCTTGAGCGAATCCTTCATGCCGATGACGGCGCATTCCGCCACCGCCGGGTGCGAGGCCAGGACCTCCTCCATGCCGCCCGTCGAGAGGCGATGGCCCGCGACGTTGATGATGTCGTCCGTGCGGCCCATGACCCAGATATAGCCGTCCTCGTCGAGATATCCTGCATCCGAGGTGTTGTAGTAGCCGGGATAGACGGACAGGTACGATTCCCGGAAGCGCTCGTCCGCCTGCCACAGGGTCGGCAGGGCCCCGGGCGGCAGCGGCAGCTTGATGACGATGGCCCCCATCGTGTTGGGAGCGACCGGCTTGCCGCCCTCGTCCAGCACCTCGAGGGTGTAGCCCGGCATCGGCACCGTGGGCGAGCCATGCTTGACGGGAAGCGCGCCGAGGCCGAGCGGGTTGCCGGCCACGGGCCAGCCGGTCTCGGTCTGCCACCAATGGTCGATGACGGGCACGCGGAGGATGTCCTCGGCCCATTTGACCGTGTCGGGATCGGCCCGCTCGCCCGCCAGGAACAGGGCGCGGAAGGAGGAAAGGTCATATTTCTTCAAGAGCTCTGCCTTCGGATCCTCCTTCTTGATGGCCCGGAAGGCCGTGGGCGCCGTGAAGAGGGTCACGACCCCATGGTCGGAGATCACCCGCCAATAGGCGCCCGCATCGGGCGTGCCCACCGGCTTGCCCTCGTAGAGGATGGTCGTGCAGCCGTGCAGCAGCGGCGCGTAGACGATGTAGGAATGGCCGACCACCCAGCCCACGTCGGAGGCCGCCCAGAACACTTCCCCCGGCTTCACGCCGAAGAAATGGCCCATGGACCATTTGAGCGCGACCATATGGCCGCCATTGTCGCGCACCACGCCCTTGGGGATGCCGGTGGTGCCGGACGTGTAGAGCACGTAGAGTGGATCGGTCGCCGCCACCGGCACGCATTCCGCCTTGCGGCCTTGCGCTTTCGCCTCGGCGACGGCGCTCGCCCAGTCCCGGTCGCGGCCCTCGCCGAGGTCGCAGGTGAGCTGCGGCCGCTGGAAGAGGAGGCAGGCCTCGGGCTTGGCCGTGGAGAGCGCGATCGCCTCGTCCAGCAGGTTCTTGTAGGGGATGACGCGAGACCCTTCGATGCCGCAGGAGGCGGACAGGATGATCTTCGGCTTGGCGTCGTCGATGCGGGTTGCGAGTTCCTTCGCGGCGAAGCCGCCGAAGACCACCGAATGGATCGCCCCGATGCGGGCGCAGGCCAGCATCGCGAAGCTCGTCTCGGGGATCATCGGCATGTAGATGACGACGCGGTCGCCCTTCGTGACCCCCATGTCCTGCAGCACGGCGGCGAGCGCCGCCACCTCGTCCTGCAGCTCCGCATAGGTGATGCGGCGCTTCGTGTTCGTGACGGGGCTGTCGTAGATGATCGCCGCCTGGTCGCCCCGGGTGGCCACGTGCCGATCGACGGCGTTGTAGCAGGTGTTGCAGTCGGCGCCGACGAACCAGCGACCGTAGATGCCGGCTTCCGGATCGAACACATTCCCGGCGGGCTTGATCCAGTCGATCTCCTGCGCCGCCGTCTCCCAGAAGCGAACAGGATCGGATTTCCAGCCGGCATAGACCTCATGATAGCGGCTCTGGGTTGATGGCATGGCGTTCCCCGTTGCGTTCCGTGCATGAGACTTCAAGCGCCTGCTGTGGTAGCAGGCCACCAAGCCGTGGTCAGGGGCGACTTTCGGTGAGTCGACTTTCGGCGAGTGCTTCCGTGATTACCGACCCTCTCTTCTATGCCGCCGCCATTCCCGCGGTGATCCTGCTCGGGCTCGCCAAGGGCGGCTTCTCGGGCCTGGGCGCCCTCTCCCTGCCCCTGATGGCGCTCGTGGCCTCGCCCGTGCAGGCGGCCGCCATCACCCTGCCGATCCTGATCGTCCAGGACGTGGTGTCGGTCTGGGCCTATCGCCACACCTGGGACCGGCGCAACGTGGTCATCCTTCTGGCCGGCGCCGTCTCGGGCATCGTGACGGGCTATCTGCTGGCGGCTCAGGTTTCCGATGCGGCGGTCAAGCTGGCAGTCGGGATCATCTCCGTGGCCTTCGCCATCCGCCGCATGGTGGTGGAGCGCCGGGCAACCCCGCCGAAGCCTGCCCCGGCCGATGTGCCGCGCGGCATCTTCTGGGGCTGGGTGACGGGCTTCACCAGCATGGTCGCCCATGCGGGCGGGCCACCCTTCCAGATCTACGTCATGCCCCAGCGGCTGCCGCGGGATATCTTCGTCGGTACGGGCGCCGTGCTCTTCGCGCTCGTCAATTGGATCAAGGTGCCGCCTTATCTGGCGCTCGGGCAGTTCACGGCCGAGAACATGGCGACCGCCGGGGCCCTGTTCCCGGTGGCCATCGCGTCGACCTGGGCCGGCGTCCTGCTCGTGCGGCGCGTCTCAGGCCAGAGCTTCTACACGGTGGTCTATGTCCTGCTCGTCCTCGTCGGGGCCAAGCTCATCTACGACGGCGCGGTCGCGCTTTTCTGACATTCCCGTGAAAAAGCCGCCACTTCCGGGAGGAAGCGACGGCTTCTTCAGGTGGGAAATGTTCAGGAACCGTTCGGCTAGTGCAACGCCGATTCGGAGCTTCTCAGCCTTGTAATCTCATCCTTAAGCTGAAGCTTCTTTCGCTTGAGTTCTGCCAGCCTCATGTCATCTGCCGACGGTCTGTTGAGCGTGTCCTGGATCTCGCGCTCGAGGGCGCGGTGCTTCCGTTCCAGTTCCGTCAGGTGATTCTGCAGCGGCATGTCAGTTCCTCCTATTCGATCTACTGACCGGCCGATTGTGGCAGATAGAGTGTGGCGAGTCGAAGGCGAAATGCGAAGAATCGAGAAGAGAAGATGCTTGAGCGATCTTGCTCTCCACAGGCCGCAAGAGCATACTTCCGCCCCTCTTGGCCGGCGCCGAAGGCAGCCTGGCATTTAGCGCATCGTGCGGAAAAGTGGACCCGTTTTTCCGCGTCCGACGCTGCGCCGCTTAGGGGATTGAGCATCGGATCGATCCCAAAGGTGGAGACCACTTTTGGGTCCGAGGCTCTGGGTAATTTCTATGACCGAATTGGCTGAACTGGAAGCGGAATTGGCCCGTCTCAAGCAGGAACACCGTGATCTCGACTTCGCCATCGACGCCCTGGAGAGCATGGTCGCCGGGGACCAGCTGCAGGTCCAGCGCCTGAAGAAGCGCAAGCTCGCCCTCAAGGACCAGATCATCCGCCTCGAAGATCAGCTGACTCCCGACATCATCGCCTGAGAAAGCCTTGCCTGTGCGGGGCGGCTTCGCTATTCCCGCTGAGACCCCAAGGCCTTGAAGCCGGAGCCACGCCATGGCGCATCCTCCCGTTGCCATCATCATGGGCAGCCAGTCCGACTGGGCTACCATGCGCCATGCCGCCGAGACCCTCGACGCGCTGGGGATCGCCTACGACGCCCGCATCGTCTCGGCCCATCGCACGCCGGACCGGCTCTACGCCTTCGCCAAGGGCGCCAAGGCGGAAGGCTTTCAGGTCATCATCGCGGGCGCCGGCGGGGCCGCCCACCTGCCCGGCATGGCGGCCGCCATGACCCCCCTGCCCGTCTTCGGCGTCCCGGTGGAATCCAAGGCCCTGTCGGGGCAGGACAGCCTGCTCTCCATCGTCCAGATGCCGGCCGGCATCCCCGTGGGGACGCTCGCCATCGGCCGCGCCGGCGCGGTGAATGCGGCCCTGCTCGCGGCCGCCGTGCTGGCCCTGCACGATCCCGCCCTGGGCGCCCGCCTCGACGCCTGGCGCCAGCGCCAGAGCGAGAGCGTGGCCGAACGCCCCTCCAACGAAGGCTGAGAACCTCATGATCCGCCCCGGCTGCACCCTCGGCATTCTCGGCGGCGGCCAGCTCGGCCGCATGATCGCCATGGCGGCGGCGCAGCTCGGCCTGAGGACTCATGTCTACGCGCCGGAGGAGAACAGCCCGGCCTTCGAGGTGGCGACCGAATACACTGTGGCGGCCTACGAGGACGAAGCGAACCTGGTCCGCTTCGCCAAGGCCGTGGATGTGGTGACCTACGAGTTCGAGAACGTGCCGAGCGAGACAGCCGCCACCTTGAGCGCCCATGCCCTGCTCGCCCCCAACGCGCAGGCCCTGGCCGTGTCGCAGGACCGCTTTCTCGAGAAGAGCTTCATCGCGGGCCTCGGCATCGCGGTCGCCCCCTTCGCGCCCGTCTCCAGCGAGGCCGAGCTGGCCGAGGCCCTCGAGCGCATCGGCAGGCCCGCCGTGCTCAAGACCCGCCGCTTCGGCTATGACGGCAAGGGGCAGGTGAAGATCGCACCCGGGACCGACCCTGTCGCGGCCTGGGAGGAGATCGGCCGCGCCGCCTCCATCCTGGAGGGCTTCGTGCCCTTCGAGCGGGAGGTCTCGGTGGTCGCGGCCCGGACCGCCACGGGAGCGTTCGCGGCCTACGACCTGTGCGCCAACGAGCACCGCAACCACATCCTCGACACGACCCGGGTTCCGGCTGGCGTCTCCCCCGAGACGGAGGAACAGGCCGTCCGGATTGCCCGCTCCATCGCCGAGGCCCTGGATTACGTGGGCGTGCTCGCGGTCGAGCTGTTTCTGGTCACCGGGGACGGTTCGGAGCGCCTCGTGGTGAACGAGATCGCCCCCCGGGTGCACAATTCCGGCCATTGGACGCTGGGCGGCGCCACGACCTCGCAGTTCGAGCAGCATGTCAGGGCGGTCTGCGGCTGGCCCCTGGGCGAGGCCGCCCGCCTCGGCCGGGTCGAGATGAGAAACTTGATCGGCCACGATGCCGATGCCTGGGAGGAGATCCTGGCCGAGCCGGGCGCGCAACTGCACCTCTACGGCAAGACCGAGGCCCGGGCGGGCCGCAAGATGGGCCATGTCACCCGGGTTTTTCCGGAAAGCGCCTGAACCTTTCGGAACCGCAGCCGTTGTCCCTCTGGACCGGCGCTTTTCTTGAGAAGCAACCCTGGACAGGCAAGGCTTCTTCTGGTATCGACGCCGACCAGATAGAGGTGCGCATGACGCGCCTCGTTGCTTTTTATCACAATCGAAACGCTTCAAATACGAGGAATTCGCGTGCAGGTTCTTGTCCGGGATAACAACGTCGATCAGGCGCTCCGCGCTCTCAAGAAGAAGATGCAGCGTGAGGGCATCTTCCGCGAGATGAAGCTTCGCGGTCACTACGAGAAGCCGTCTGAGAAGAAGGCCCGCGAGAAGGCTGAAGCCGTCCGCCGCGCTCGTAAGCTGATCCGCAAGCGGATGCAGCGCGAAGGCCTGCTGCCTTCCAAGCCCCGTCCGACCCGCTAAGCTCTTCGAGCGGGCCCGAAAGGGCCTGACTGATCGGTTGTGAACCAGCGCCCGTCGCGCAAGCGGGGCGCTGTTTGCATGTCAGGGCCCAATATTCCTAGGCCAGCCCTCCGAACTAAGTTGCAATTTCTCTTGCGCCGACGCCTTTTTGATGCCTTGTTTCACGGCTGTTAAGGATTTCCCGCCAGAGTGCCGCTTCCTGGTACCGTGAGTAAAAAAGCTGGAGACGAAGGTGTTCGCCCCATCGATTCGCCATTTGGCCCCTGTGAGCCTGACCCTTGTTGCCCTCGGCCTCGCCGCCTGCAGCACCACGGGCGGTGGCCCGACCCAGCGCATCGCCGTCGTGGAGGAGGACACGCAGGGCACGAGCACGGTCAACATCTCCTCCCTGTCGGACGTGATCCAGCGCAACCCGAACGATCCGAGCGCCTATAACACCCGCGGCGCGGCCTATGCCCGCGTGGGGAACTACAGCAACGCCATCGCCGACTTCTCCAAGGCCGTGCAGCTCGATCCCAATTACGCGCCGGCCTATACCAACCGCGCTCTGGCCCTGCGGCAGACGAACCGCAACGATCAGGCTCTCTCCGATTTCACCCGCGCGATCCAGGCTGATCCGAATTACGGCCCGGCCTATATCGGCCGCGCCAATCTCTACCGCGCCCAGAACCAGTACCAGGAAGCCCTCAGCGACCTGAACATGGCCACCCGCCTCTTGCCCGAATCGGCCGAGGCGCTCCACTCGCGCGGCCTGCTCTACCAGCGCCAGGGCATGCACCAGCAGGCGATCCTCGACTTCGACGCCACCATCGACCGCAACCCCTTCGTCGGCGCTCCCTATGCCGCCCGCGGCCAGAGCTTCGTGGCGACGAACCAGTACGACAAGGCCATCGAGGACTTCAACGCGGCCCTCAACGTCAACAACAAGGACGCGGATTCCTGGGCGTGGCGCGGCGTGGCCTTCGAGCGCAAGGGCGATCGCACGCAGGCCATCGAGAGCTACCAGCGCGCGCTCGCCGTCGACAACAGCAACACCATCGCCCGCCAGGGCAGCTCCAGGCTGCAGGGCGGCGTCGCAGGCCTGTTCCGCTCCTGAGAGAGCCGAGAGGAAGGCGGCATGAGCCCCGGCCCTTCCCTTCGGAGCATCGCCGATATTGCAGGACTTCTCGAAGCGCATGCGGACCTGCATGCGCTTCTTTCGCATGTGGAGAGCCTCGGGCTTCCCGACAGCTGGATCGGGGCCGGCTTCATCCGCAACAATGTCTGGGACGCGATGCACGGGCGTAGGATCGACGTGTCCCGTCTCGACGACGTGGATGTGATCTTCTTCGATCCTATCGATATGCGAAAGGACCGGGAGGCCGCACTCGAGCGCCAGCTGTGCGAGCGCGCTTCCCGCGTGAACTGGTCGGTGAAGAACCAGGCCCGCATGCATCGTCGCAATGGGGATGCGCCCTACCGCGACACGCGCGATGCCGTCGCTCACTGGGCCGAAACCGCGACCGCCATTGCAGCCCGCACGATCCACGGCAAGGTCGAGGTGATGGCGCCTCACGGCGTCGAGGACCTCCTGAGCCTGATCGTGCGACCGGCTCCGGCCTTCGCGCACAAGATGGATGTCTATCGCGAGCGGGTCACGGCCAAGAACTGGTGGGCCTGCTGGCCGAAGCTGACCACGCTGATGAGCTGGGAGGAGGCCTACCCGGAACCTCACAACTCCTTCGACAGGATCGACACGTAGGATAAAATATGTGTTCAGCCTTTGTCGCCATCGTGAAATCTAACGAACCACGGGATTGGATAAGCGCTCTTTCATGGCGGGAGTGCAGATATCTTTCGTTGCCGATTTAAAAGCTCTTGATTGCTGAACACCATGGACGAAAGCGATCAGGGCAAGTTGTCGCTCATTCATGCGCGCTTGATGACGAAAGTGCCTCATGAGTGGAGCAAAGAAATTCTTAGTCCATTCGACACCGCACTTCTCAGCTACGCCCGATATGATGCCTATCGACATCGCTCTGCGCGTATCTTCAATCGAGATGGGAGGATGCTTTAACTCACTCTCTGTTGCAGGCACGCAGAGTGTGCCTTCGGAGCACATCAGGGAATGAAGATTTTCCAGGGCAAGCGCTCTCATCTCATGGGCCATGGCCTCGGTAATTCTCTCTTCCGCTTCGAGCCCGTCCTGCCCCTGTGCAAGGAGAAGCGTCGCAGCCGCAATCAATCCGATTCCTAGCTTCCGGAGGGGTCTCAAAGAACAATCCCTAGTCGCAACCACATCGTCATTAGACACGATATTTCATATCCACGACGAGCGAAAGCCCAGACTGAGAGCTTTCTCCCTCACACTTCTTTCGACATGATCGACACATAAGGCTCGAAGCCGAAGGCGCGGTAGGTGCGCTCGGCCCGTTCATTGGCGACGAGCACGCCGATGAAGAGGCGCTTCAGGCCGGCCTCCCTCGTCAGCCGCTCCGCCTCCTTGAGGAGTATCTGGCCGATGCCCTGCCCGCGCCAGTCGTTGTGCACGATGAGATCCGTCACCGTGCCGTGATTGCGGAAGCTATCGGCCACATAGGCCGCATCCTGATCGAGCGAAAAGCCCATGGCGCCGACCGTCATCCCTTCCGCCACCGCCAGCACGACACGGCCGTTGCGCCGGGAGAGGCGCTGCATCAGCTCGTCGTAATACTCCGCCGCAGCCCCGTAATCGCGCCGCCGGTCGCCGACGAGATCGGCCTCGAAGACGTTGAGCTGGTGGATCAGCTCGATGACGGCATCCCGGTCGGCAGGAAGGGCGGTGCGAAGGGTAATGGGGGGCATGAGGCATTTCCGGAACAGGAGATGGCCTCTTAAATCAGCTTTTACTCGCGCCGTCATTCCATCTCACGTCATGGCTCCAGGCTGAACACTCATCCCGGCCATCTCGATCGGAGGAGCGCGGCACTCTCACAATCGGGATCACCGGCACTGGTCTCCGGATCAAGTCCGGGGAGGTGATGACGAGGCGGGAAGCAAAATGCCCGGCGCGAGGCCGGGCATGAAGCGTGATCTGATGGACGGATCAGAGGTTCTTCAGGATCTCGTCGACCACCTTCTTGGCGTCGCCGAAGAGCATCATGGTGTTGTCGCGGAAGAACAGCTCGTTCTCGACGCCCGCATAGCCGGAGCCCATGCCGCGCTTGATGAACAGCACGGTCTTGGCGCGCTCCACGTCGAGGATCGGCATGCCGAAGATCGGCGAGGCCGGATCGGTCTTGGCGGCCGGATTCGTCACGTCGTTGGCGCCGATGACGAAGGCGACGTCGGCCTGCGCGAACTCGCCGTTGATGTCCTCGAGCTCGAACACCTCGTCGTAGGGCACATTGGCTTCCGCCAGCAGCACGTTCATGTGGCCGGGCATGCGGCCCGCCACCGGGTGGATGGCGTATTTGACCTCGACGCCCTCGGCCTTCAGCTCGTCGGCCATCTCGCGCAACGCATGCTGCGCCTGGGCGACCGCCATGCCGTAGCCCGGCACGATGATGACCTTGGACGCGTTCTTCATGATGAAGGCGGCGTCGTCCGCCGAGCCCTGCTTCACGGGCCGTGTCTCCACCGCGCCACTTGCGGCGGCCGAGGTCTCGCCGCCGAAGCCGCCGAGAATCACGGAGATGAAGCTCCGGTTCATGCCCTTGCACATGATGTAGGACAGGATCGCGCCCGAGGAGCCGACCAGCGCGCCGGTGATGATGAGCGCGAGGTTGCCGAGCGTGAAGCCGATGCCCGCCGCCGCCCAGCCCGAATAGGAGTTGAGCATCGACACCACCTCCGGCATGTCGGAGCCGCCGATGGGGATGATGAGCGTCACGCCGAGCACGAAGGACACGAGCACGATCAGCCAGAAGGCCGCGTGGCTCTCGGTGCGGATGAAGGCGACGAGCAGAACCAGCAGCAGGACGCCGAGTGCGATGTTGATCAGGTGCCGGCTCGGCAGCAGGATCGGCTTGCCGGACATGCGCCCGTCAAGCTTCAGGAACGCGATCACGGAGCCGGTGAAGGTGATGGCCCCGATGGCGACGCCGAGCGCCATCTCGAACAGCGAGCCGCCATGGATGGTGCCGACCGAGCCGATGCCGAAGGCCTGCGGCGCATAAAGGGCGCCAGCCGCCACCAGAACCGCCGCGAGGCCCACCAGGGAGTGGAAGGCGGCCACCAGCTGGGGCATGGCCGTCATCGGCACCCGCTTGGCGACCACGGCGCCGATGCCGCCGCCGATGGCGAGGCCCAGCACCACCAGGGCCCAGCCGCCGAAGCCGTTCGGCGGGGACACGAACAGGGTGGTGAGGATGGCGATCCCCATGCCCACCATGCCGTAGAGGTTGCCCTGCCGGGAGGTTGTAGGGTGCGACAGGCCCCGGAGGGCCAGGATGAACAGGACGCCGGAGACGAGGTAGAGGATCGAGGCTAGATTGGCCGACATCGCCTCACCCCTTCTTGCGGTACATGGCGAGCATGCGCTGGGTCACCAGGAAGCCGCCGAAGATGTTGATGGACGCCAGGACGAGGCCGATGAAGCCGAGCGCCCGGGCCCAGACCGGCCCCTCGCCGAGGCCCGGGGCCACATCGACGCCCACCGCCAGCACGGCGCCGACCACGATCACCGACGAGATGGCGTTGGTGACCGACATCAGCGGCGTGTGCAGGGCCGGAGTGACCTGCCAGACCACGTAATAGCCGACGAAGATCGCCAGGACGAAGATGGCGAGGCGGAACACCGTCGGGTCGACGGCCCCGTGGGTGACGGCGGCGGCGGCGGCGCCTGCCGCGTCCGCGACCTGGTCGGCGATGGTCTGGGCCGCCTCGGCCGAGCGTCGGGCAGCCTCTGCCGCCGCTCGGGCCTGCTCGACGGCCTGTTCGGGCGTAAGCGTTGCCATGGTGTCCTCCCCTGGACGGTTTAAGCGGTCGGCTGGAAGGCGGTGTGGACGATGGCGCCGTCACGGGTCAGGCAGGTGGCCTTGACCAGATCGTCGTCCCACTTCACGGCCAGAGCCTTGGTTTCCTTGTCCACCAGCGTCTCGACGAAGGCGTAGAGGTTCTTCGCGTAGAGGCTGGATGCCGTGGCGGCGAGGCGTCCGGGCACGTTGAGGTGGCCCACGATCTTCACGCCGTTGTGCTCCACCACCTGGCCCGGCTGGGCCAGCTCGCAATTGCCGCCGCGCTCCACGGCCAGATCGACCACCACCGAGCCGGGCTTCATGGATTCGACCATGGCGCGGGACACGAGCTTCGGCGCCGGGCGGCCCGGGATCAGGGCCGTGGTGATGACGATGTCCTGCTTGGCGATGTGGGAGGCGACGAGCTCCGCCTGCTTGGCCTTGTACTCCGCCGACATCTCCTTGGCGTAGCCGCCGGCGGTCTCCGCCTGCTTGAACTCCTCGTCCTCCACGGCGATGAACTTGGCGCCCAGGCTCTCCACCTGCTCCTTGGCGGCGGGGCGCACGTCGGTGGCGGTCACCACGGCGCCGAGGCGGCGGGCGGTGGCGATGGCCTGAAGGCCGGCGACGCCGGCTCCCATGACGAAGATGCGGGCCGCGGGCACCGTGCCGGCGGCGGTCATCATCATGGGCAGGGCGCGGCCGTATTCGGCGGTGGCGTCGATGACGGCCCGGTAGCCGGCGAGATTGGCCTGGGAGGACAGCACGTCCATCACCTGCGCACGGGTGATGCGGGGCATCAGCTCCATGGCGAAGGCGGAAACCTGGGCATCGGCCAGGGCCTTGAGGGCAGCGTCCTGGCCGTAGGGATCCATGATGGCGATGACCAGCGCGCCGGGCTTGGCGCCCTTCAGTTCGCCCTCCGCGGGGCGGCGGACCTTGAGGATGACATCGGCATCCTTCAGGGCCTCCTTGGCCGTCTTGGCGATCGAAGCGCCGGCGGCCTCGAACTCGGCATCGGGGATGCCGGCCTTCGCGCCCGCCTTGGCCTGGACGACCACGTCCGCGCCGAGGTTCTTGTATTTCTTGACGGTCTCAGGGGTGGCGGAAACGCGTGTCTCCGCTCTATCGGTTTCGGAGAGAACGGCGATCCGCATTTTAGCCCCCCTGCGATCTGCTCAACGGCTTGAAATCAAGCTCTTGTCACTTCCGTCAAACGGCCACCCGCCCTGCTCAGTAGAAGATGAGCGCCAGCAGAAGGAGACCCCCGACGGCAGCCGGAGCGCGCACCCCGACGGAGGGGGCCATGGCGCCGATGCCGCCCGCGACGAGCGAGAGGATCACGCCGAAGATCGCCGTCAGCCAGGCGTGCTTGATGCCGCCGACCGCGAGCGCCAGCACGTGGCAGATGACGACGGCGGTGCCGATCTCGGCAAACTGGACGAATCCCTGATAGGTCGCCTCATGGGCGCGGCTGTCCATATCCGGACTGTAGCCCCCGTGCGGCGCATGTTTTGTATCGGCCATAATTCCAAGCCCTGTTCAGCGTCACTTGTTAACTGCTGCGTTTAACGCATGCGGTGAGGAGCTGCAATCTTTCGAATGGCTCCAAACGAAAACTTTATGAATGCTTTTTCCCCTATCTGACCCCCAGAAACTCGCGCCACTGGGGCAGGCAGACGGTCTCGTAATCATATTTCGCGACGGCGATTCGGCGAGCTTCCGCCGCCATGGCGGCGGACCTCTCCCCGTCCGCCAGGGTCTCGCGCACCCGCTCGGCCAGCGCCTTCTCGTCGAAGAAGGGGAAGAGGCGCCCGTTCACCCCGTCCTGGATGACCTCCCGCACCGGCTCGGTGTCCGAGGCGACGATCCGGCATTCGAGCGCCATCGCCTCGATGGAGGACCAGGACAGGACGAAGGGATAGGTCATGTAGACATGGGCCGAGGAGACCTGCAGGACCTTCACGAACTGGTCGTAGGGCAGGTTTCCGACGAAATGGACCCGCGACCAGTCGACGGGCCGCTCGATCTTGGCCTTGAAGACGTCGAACCAGGACTGCCCGGCCGGCGCGGAGCCGGAATAGCTCTGGCCCTTGCCGCCGATGATGACGACCCGGAGTTCGGGGTCGATGTCGAGCAGGTAGGGCAGGCTCTTGAAGACGATGTGAGCACCGCGCATCGGCTCGATGTTGCGGGTCACGTAGGTGACCACGGGCTTCTCGCGGGTGAGCTGCGGCCCGCCCTCCCCGAGCTGGATCCGGACGTTCGGGTCGGGCAGGAGCTTATGGGTGTCGATGCCGTCATGAATGATGGCGAGCCGGTCGTGCAGGTAGGCCGGGAAGGTGTCCCGCTGGTAGCGGGTCGGCGCCACGGCCACGTCGGCGGCATCGAGGGCGCCGAGCTGCATCGAATTCTTCAGGCGCAGGCGCCAGATCACCTCCTCGTTGGTGACCGGGAACTCGGGATCGAAGTCGAGATCCTGACCCTTGGCGTGATAATAATACTCGAAATAGGCCACGTGGCGGGCCTTGGGCCAGATGTCCTTCAGGAACAGGTTCTCGCCCCAGCCCGTATTGACCACCACCACGTCCGGCTCGAAGCCCTGCCGGGCGAGGGCCCGGGCCTTGTGGGCGACCCCATAGGCGCGGCGCAGGCGCGGAACGACGGGGGAAAAGCGGTTCTGATAGGGCGCGTCGTCCGGACCGGGGACCGCGTCGTAGGGGAAATACTTCACGCCCGGAATGGCGCATTGCTTGACCATCCCGAGGCCCACGACCTCGTGCCCCTCGGCCACGAAGGTCCTGGCCAGTCGAAGGAATTGACCTGGAAAGTTCTGGTGAACGAAAGCAATTTTCATCGGCTGCCCCTCGAGCATCGGACCCAAAAGTGGAATCCACTTTTGGGATCCATCCGATGCTTTCTCTTTTGATGAGCGCATCGTTCTTCACGGAAAACCGGACCCACTTTTCCGCACGATGCACTGACGCTTGGTCATGCCCTAAGGCCGAACGGCGAAAGATGCAACCTCATTACACAGGATTTGGTAAACCGGAAGCTTCCAGCGCCTCTTTCTGCTTCTGCTCCAGGGTCTCCAGGGAGAAGCGCTCGATCTCGTCTTCGAACAGCCGGTGGTAGTTCAGCTCGGCCTTGAGGTGCAGGAAGACCGCCCCCAGTCCCACGGCGGCCCGGTCCATGAACACGAACTCGCGCGGGACGGTGACGGGGCCCTTCTCCTTCAGGGCCCTGTGGACCTCGAAGGCCTGGCGGCGTCCGTATTCGCCGGGCTTCACGCCGTCGGCCACCGTGCGGACCCGGTCGTCGAGGAGCGGGGCATAGATGAAGCGGGCCCAGATGTTGAGGATGTCGATCAGCTCGTTCGACAGGCTCTTGAAGCCCCAGGTCTCGTAGGCGTGGACGACGCGGGCCCGGTCGTCGGTCTGGAGCCCGCGGTAGAGGTCGACCACGCCGCCGACGAAGCGCGGATGGAAGATGCGGATGCAGCCGTAGTCGAGGAGATTGATGCCCCTCGCCTCCCCGTCCTCGGAGAAGACCGTGTAATTGCCCAGATGCGGATCCCCATGGATGACGGCCGCGTGGCTGAAGGGGTGCCACCAGGCCTTGAACATGGCCACCGCCAGCCGGTTGCGGATCTCGACCGGGGCCTCGGTGAACCCGAGGATCTTCTCGCCCTCCAGCCATTCGAGCGATAGGAGCCGCCGAGTGGACAATTCGGGATGGACCCGCGGGACCCGGACCTCCTCCACGTCCGCGAGGGTCTGGGCATAGAGCGCTGCGTGCTTCGCCTCGCGCTCGTAATCGAGCTCCTCGCGCACCCGCTCGCCGATCTCCTTGGCGATCTCCCGGGTGTCGATGGCGGGATCCATGCGGCGATGCACGGCGAAGACCCATTCGAGCTGTTGCAGGTCCGCCTCCACGGCCGACTGCATGTCGGGATATTGCAGCTTGCAGGCGAGCTTCTCGCCGTCCTTCGTGGTCGCGCGATGGACCTGGCCGAGCGAGGCGGCCGCCGCGGGATTGAGGTCGAAGGAGCCGAACCGGCCCTGCCATTGCGGCCCCAGCTCCGCCTGCATGCGCCGCTTCACGAAGGCCGCCCCCATGGGCGGGGCCTCGCTCTGGAGCTTCTGCAGCTCGGCGGCATATTCCGGCGGGATGAGGTCCGGGATGGTGGCCAGAAGCTGCGCCACCTTCATGATCGGGCCTTTCAGCCCGCCGAGCGCCTGCGCCAGCACCGCCGCGTTGGACGCATCGCGCGCATCGCCCCCGAACAGCCGCGAACCGGCCATGCGGGCCGCGACCCCGCCCATATTGGCGCCCACGCGGGCATAGCGGGCGGCGCGGGCGGAGAAGCGGTTTGCTTCGTTGTCACGATCGGCCATGCGGAGGGCTCTTCCCGAAAATCGAAAACCAGATTGCCGGCGATCTGTCACGGAACAGATCGCCTCGACATTGTGCAGGCGCAACCATGCTGGCGGTTCAGGCGCAGGCGCCCTGAGGACTCATCGCGGCGTGTCCCTTTCCATCGTCTCCAGCTCGCCGATCAGGCGCTCGATCATCGACAGACCGATCTGCCAGAAGGACGGGTCGCCGGCATTAAGGCCGAAGGGCGCGAGGAGTTCCGAGTAGTGCTTGGTGCCGCCCGCCGAGAGAAGCGCGAAATAGCGGTCCACGAAGCCTTCGTTGGAGCGTTCATAGACGCCGTAGAGCGAGTTCACGAGGCAGTCGCCGAAGGCATAGGCGTAGACATAGAACGGCGAGTGGATGAAGTGCGGGATATAGGTCCAGAAGCTCTCGTAGCCCGGACCCAGGCGTATCGCCGGACCCAGCGATTCGTCCTGCACCGACATCCAGAGCTCGCACAGCTTGTCCGCCGTGAGCTCGCCGTTGCGGCGCTCCACATGCACCTTGCGCTCGAAGGAATAGAACGCGATCTGGCGCACCACCGTGTTGAGCATGTCCTCGACTTTCGCCGCCAGCATCGCCTTGCGCTGCACCGGGTTGGTTGTCTGGTCGAGGAGGCGGCGGAAGGTGAGCATCTCGCCGAAGACGGATGCCGTCTCGGCGAGCGTCAAGGGTGTGGGCGCCATGAGGGCGCCGTTGGGGCTGGCCATGACCTGATGCACCCCGTGACCCAGCTCGTGGGCCAGCGTCATCACGTCCCGCGGCTTGCCCTGGTAGTTCAGGAGCACGTAGGGATGGGCGGAGGGCACCGTCGGATGGGCGAAGGCGCCGGGCGCCTTGCCCGGACGGGTCGGCGCATCGATCCAGCCCTCGTCGAAGAAGCGCTTCGCAATGTCGGCCATGCGCGGCGAGAAGGCCGAATAGGCCGAGAGCACGGTGTCCTTCGCGTCGTTCCAGGGAATGGTGCGCTGCTCGACCTTCGGCAGGGGGGCGTTGCGGTCCCAATGGTCGAGTTTGTCCTTGCCGAACCACTTGGCCTTCAGGGCGTAGTAGCGGTGCGACAGGCGCGGATAGGCCTCGCGCACGGCCGAGACCATCGCCTCCACGACCTCGCGCTCGACCCGGTTCGCCAGATGGCGGGAATCGGCCACGTCCTCGAAGCCGCGCCAGCGGTCGGATATTTCCTTGTCCTTGGCGAGCGTGTTGGTGATGAGGGTGAAGGTGCGAAGATTGGCCTTGAAGGTCTTGGCCAGGGCGTCGGACGCGTCCTTGCGCACGCTCTCGTCCGGATCCTGAAGCTTGTTCAGGGTCGGCTCGATGGGCAGTTCCTCGCCTCGCACCGTGAAGCGCAGGGACGCGATGGTCTCGTCGAACAGGCGGTTCCAGGCCGAGCGGCCGGTCACCGACTTCTCGTGGAAGAGCTGCTCGATCTTGTCCTCGAGCTGGAACGGCTTGTCCTTGCGCAGGTCCTCGATCCAGGGCCTGTAATGCTTCAGCGGCTCCTCGCTCATGGCCTTGTCGAGAACCGCGTCGTCGATGCGGTTGAGTTCGAGCGCGAAGAAGAGGAGCTCCGTCGAGGCGGCGGTCAGGCGTTCCTGGGTATCGCCATAGAACTTCGCCCGGACCGGATCGGTGGTGTCGCCGGAATAGATGAGGCCCGCATAGGACATGAGGCGGCCGAGAAGGTCCTCGATCGCCTCGTAGCGCCTCACAACCTCGTCCAGCCGTCCAGAGGCCTTGTCGCCCCGCGCCATCTCATCGAGCTTGCCGCGATAGGCAGCGGCGAAGGCCTTGCACTCGGCTTCCGCCCTGGCGAGGTCGCGCCTGAAGGCCTCGCTGTCCATGCCGGGATAGAGATGGGACAGGTCCCATTCCGGCAGCGACCCGAGTTCGGCCTGTGCGGCGCCGGCGGTGGACGGGTGGTGCAAGGGAGAAACGTTCTGAGAGGTCACGGGCGATGGCCTGCCTGGGAGGGTCTAAGGAAATGGTCCTGCACACATATTGGCCGTCGCGCTCTCCGGATCAACCCATATCGGCGGAGGGCCGCGGGTCGCCGCTGCACGGCGGTACGGGCGCATGCGCCCTGCGGCCCTTTACAGAAAATTGAAAGAACTTGGCCTAGACGATGAAGCCGCACGGCGTTTCGCGCGTTAAGCGTAACAGAACGTGTGCGGGAACACTGACGAAATCCATTTGACGGGAGACTGTTCCGGTCTCCACCTTCATTGCGATGAGGAGCAAGATCATGCGTGACCTGCGCAAGACCGCATTTTGGCTTGGTCTCATCGGATCCGTCTCCCTCCTTCCCCTTTCCGTCCTGGCGGAAGACGCAGGCGGCCGCCAGGACGGTATCGTTCAGCCCGCTCCTGCGGAGCCCTCCTTCCACGACGTTGCCGTCCAGGGGGCTCCCGGGCAGAAGGATGCGGTCTCGCAGCCCGTCACAGCGCCCGAGCCTGCGCCGGTCGTCATCGAATCGGTCGATCTGAAGCCCGCTCCTGCCATCGACATTCCGCTGCCCGAGGCTGCCCCCGTGACGGCCCTGATGCAGGCGGATCTCGTCCGCATCGCCGTGGAGGGCCTGTTCGCGGACGACGCCGCCATGCGCGAGTTGCGCGTGAGCGGCAAGGACCGGGAGGCTCTGTCCGCCTATTACGCACAGGCCGAGCGCCCTCTCGTCTGGGCGCAGGACGGCATCTGGTCTCCCGCCGCGCAGGGCGCGATGGAGCGCCTGAGGGCCGCCGACGAGGATGGCCTCGACCCTGCCGATTACCCCCTGCCCGACAGGGGCCTGCGCAAGAATGCGACGCCGGCGCAATGGGCCAAGGCCGATGTGAAGCTCTCGCTGTCCGTGATCCGCTATGCCCGCGATGCCCGCGGGGCGCGAATCGACCTCGCCCGCCTCTCGCCGCTGGTGACCCCGAAGCTCGCCATCCCGGAGGTTGACGAGGTGCTGGGCAGGATCTCGTCCGCCGGGGATGCGGGCGGAGCCCTCGAGGCCTACAACCCGCCTCATCCCGGCTACAGGGCGTTGAAGGAGCGGCTGGCGAGTTTGCGCGAGAACCATCCCTCGCAGCCGAGCGTGCGCCTGCCCAGAGGACCGATCCTGCGCGTGGGCATGAAGGATCCGCGCGTGCCTCTGATCCGCGCGCGGTTCAACCTCACGAGGGACGCGGACAATCAGACGGTCTACGACGAGCGCCTGGCCTCGGCCGTGGCCGCCTTCCAGAAGGAGAAGGGCCTGCCGACCACGGGCGTTCTCAATGCCCAGACGGTGGCCGCCCTCTCCGGCCCGTCGGTGGCGCAGCGGCAATCGGACCTGATCGCCAACATGGAGCGCTGGCGCTGGCTGCCGGCCGATCTGGGGCAGCGGCACATCATGGTGAACGTGCCCGAATTCCGCCTGCAGGTGATCGAGGACGGCAGCGTCGTCCACCAGGCCCGCGTGATCGTCGGCAAGGAGAAGTCGCAGACCCCGATCTTCTCCGATACCATGAAGTATCTCGTGGTGAATCCGTCCTGGACGATCCCGCCGTCGATCATGAAGAAGGAGATCCTTCCCGCCCTGGCCAACGATCCGTATTACGCCGCGAAGAAGGGCTACAAGATCATCCGCAGGGGCGACCGGATCACGGTGCAGCAGCCGCCCGGCGAGCGCAATGCGCTGGGCTTCGTGAAGTTCATGTTCCCGAACCAGCATGCGGTCTACCTGCACGACACGCCGAACCGCAATCTCTTCTCGGCCAGCAAGCGTGCCCTCAGCCATGGCTGCGTGCGCGTGGACAAGCCCTTCGAGCTTGCGGACGTGATCATGGGCAAGGACGGCAAGTGGTCCGGTCAGAAGCTGCGTGGGCTCATCGGCAAGGGCGAGCGCTACGTTAATCTGGCCACCCCCCTGCCCGTGCACCTGACCTACTTCACGCTCACCATCGACGAGAAGGGCGAGGTGAAGCGATTCGAGGATCTCTACGGGCTCGACCGCAAGGTCCGCGCCGCCCTGAGCCTGTCCGAATAGCCTCCTCCTACCTGGACTTTTTCGGCCAATTTCTTTCCCTCACTTAACGGGAAGGTAACCGTCTTCGGCAAATATCCTTTCACCATAAGGGTTTCTGCATCCGCGGGTGCAGCCGAGTAAAGACGAGTGTCACAGTGAGAGTATTGCGTACGGACCGCTTGGCGCATCGCGCGAAAAAGTGGATCCGGTTTTTTGCGCCGGGCGACGCGCCTTTCGAGGAGCGGAGCATCGGATCCATCCCGAGAGTGGAAACCACTTTCGGGTCCGGTGTTTCAGCGCGCCGTGCCGGCATCGGTCTCGCGGCCTTTCTGGCCGTCATGATAGGCGGGGCGCGCGGCACGCAGGACGCGGTTGCGAACGGCGACACCCGCACGCTGAGCCTCTACAACAACAACACCAAGGAAAGCCTCACCGTCACCTTCCGGCGCAACGGCCAGTACGATTCCGGCGCTCTCCAGCAGCTCAACTGGTTCCTGCGCGACTGGCGCCGCGACGAGCCCACCCGTATGGATCCGCGCCTGTTCGATACGGTATGGGAGGTCTATCGCGAATCCGGATCGAGCCAGCCGGTCCATGTGAACTCGGGCTACCGCTCCCCTGGGACCAATTCCATGCTCCGTCGGCGCTCCAGCGCCGTGGCCAAGAACAGCCAGCACATGCAGGGCAAGGCCATGGACTTCTACCTTCCGGACGTGTCCACGGCACGCCTGCGCGCCATCGGCATGCGGTTGCAGAACGGCGGCGTCGGCTATTACCCCAATGCCTACACGCCTTTCGTCCACCTCGATGTGGGCAGCGTGCGCGCCTGGCCGCGCATGACCCGCACCCAGCTCGCGAGCATCTTCCCCGACGGCAAGACCGTCCACATCCCCGCCGACGGCCGGCCCCTTCCAGGCTATGACGCGGCCCGCGCCGAGGTGCTCGCCAAGGGAGGCACGGTGGCCGGCTACACGGCCTATGCGGATGCCGAGGAGGCCATCGCCAACCAGCCGCGCCGCAAGAGCTTCTGGGCCACCCTGTTCGGTCTCGACGAGGACGAGAACGAGGATGCGGAGGAGATCCGCGTCGCCTCGCGGCCGGGCCGGGCGCTCGTCGCCTCCCGCCAGCAGCCGCCGGCGCAGAACTATTATGCCAGCGATTCCAGTTCCTCGGTCTACGCCGCCCTCCAGCCGGGCCAGGCTCCCGAGCCGGCGCGCCGGGCCCCGGTGGCGATCCAGCCGCGGCCCGAGCCGCCCGCTCCTGCGGTCGTCGCCGCCATGGCCCCGGCCCTGCGTGAGGACCTGACGCCGCCGGCCTCCGCGCCGCTGCCGCCGACCCGGATCAACGGCGCCCCCGGCACCGTGCAGACCGCATCCGGACCGGCCCTGGCCTGGCAGCAGGGGCCGGAGGCGCAGCCCGCGATGTCCATCGCCAAGGGAATGGCCTTCGCGCCCGTGCCGCCGCGGCGGCCCGATGCGGATGACACGGGCCTCGAGCCCGACGCCGGACCCGTCGCCCTCGCCTATGCTCCGCTTCCGCCGGCCCGCCCGGGCTCGCTCGCGGCCTCGAACCCGATCCCCGGCCTTCCCGAGCTGCGCGGCCCTGTCGAGGTGGCGGCGGTCCAGCACCCCTTGCCGCCGCCGCGGCCGAACCTGCGCCCCATCGTGGTCGCCGCCGCAAGCCCGGTCGATATTCCCGTCACCGGATCGACCCCCAAGGCGCCGGCCAAGGCAACGCCCGCAGCCGCCCCCGAGGCCAAGGCACCCCCGGCGGCGAAGAAGCCTCCGACCACGGCCCTCAGTGCGCTCATGTCGGCGGAGCCCAGCCTGCATATGGGCTTCTCGAGCAAGCCCGTGGGCGATCTGGCAACGAACCGCTTCACGGGACCGGCGGTCAAGCCGCTCCCCGTCGTGCGATAAGAAAAAGGGCTCCTTTCGGAGCCCTTTTGCATTTCAGCCTGTTCCCTTCCAGAAAAAAGGCTTACTCGCCGTGCTGCCGGCCGTAAGGATTGCGCGCCGGAGAGGCCCATCCTCGCGGCGGCGCCTTCGGCCTGTAGACCTCCACCAGCAGGGGATGGCAGACCGCCGCATCGCTCGAATGCTCGGCGCTGCAATCGCCGCCCGGACAGGCGGAGAGCGCGCCCAGAAGATCGATCTCGGCAAAGAACTCGAGATGGTCGCCCGGCCTGACCGGGCTCGCCTTCATGAAGTACTGCCCGGTGTCGCGGGTGAAGCCGGTGCACATGAAGACGTTGAGCACGTCGTGCACGGCCGGCTCGACCTCCTCCTTGGGGCGACCCAGCCGGTGGGCCAGGGCGCGGGTCAGGTTCGAGTGGCAGCAATGGTGATAATCGTGCCCCGAGAGCAGACGGTGCGTGTAGGGATCGCAGCGGGTGCCGATCACGTCATGGACGGAACCGCCGAACTCGTCGAAGCCGTACCAGTCGAGGGTGTCGTGCGTAATCGTCGCCATCGGCCGCAGATGCGGCAGGGACGACCAGAGCTGGTCCCCGGTCGACACATGCGTGCCGTTGAGAGCCCTGGTCTTGCCGGAGAAGAAGCGCTCGTCGAGATCGTCCGCCGACCAGAGGTTGAGATCGCCCACCTGCGGGCCCTCGATGCTGACGATGCGGAAGAAGCAGCCGGCCGGCACGCTGAAGCAGCGCGCATCGCGGGGCGGCACGATCACCTCGTCGACCTTCTGCCAGCCTTCGCGAGCCGCCTGATAGGCCGCGAGGTCGGGCCGTGGCAGGGTGTCGACCGGGTAGCAGATGACGGGAGCGATTTTCCGACGCGCCTGCGCGTCGAGAGGTTCGGACACTTGGTCCCGGGCGAGCTTCATGCATCTCTCCAGCATTTCGTGACTGGTTCCTTATAGGAAACCCGATCGCCGCAGGCGAGCGGGAAGGATGCATGCCGGATCCCCAGACATGAGAAAGGCCCCGCAGGTCGACCTGCCGGGCCTTTGATCTGCGCAAGGCAGGAACGGATCAGACCATACCGAGGGCCTGCATGTAGAGTTCGAGGATCGCCTCCTCCTCCTGGCGCTCGGCGTAGTCGCGCTTGCGCAGGGAGATGATCTTGCGCAGGACCTTGGTGTCGAAGCCGTTGCCCTTGGCCTCGGCATAGACGTCCTTGATGTCGCCCGCGATGCCGGCCTTTTCCTCTTCCAGGCTTTCAATATATTTTTATAAAATGGTTTTGAGGCTTTATTTTCAATAAGTTAAAAGTTAAGTCCCTTTCACTAGAGACTTGGTGTACATCACCATGACTCGTTAGCAAAAAAATAAGGTGCACAAGGCAAATTCGACTTCATCACACGCTCTGTACGATGTTCCTGAAGGGATTCGTATTCGAATCAGAAATGAGTCGGAGCACAGGCTTGACGTGGCCTATAGACCACTTGAGCATCAATTTATTGGACGTTGCCTGGAGCCCGGAAAGAACCCTGATGGGTCCTTGAGAATATTCCAGACAGTGACACCGAACCGCTAGGAGACAGACCAATGAACCAGCATGCGATGCCAAATGCTGAAATCGACACGAGCAGCGTCGCTGCGGACGAACTCAAGCAGTTTATCGAGCGGCTTGAAAGGCTTGAAGAGGAGAAGGCCGGGGTCGCCGGCGATATCAAGGAAGTTTTCGCCGAGTTGAAGGGGCGGGGCTTCGACGCCAAGGCCATCAGGCAGATCCTACGCATTCGCAAGCAGGATTTTGCGGAACGGCAGGAGCAGGAAGCTATTCTCGAGCTTTACATGCAGGCTCTTGGGATGGCCGGCTAGTTTCGCAGGTATTGCGCTTGAGTTTATCTCGGGTGCAACAGGCACGAAACAGCTTCAGACGCCAATGCCAGATAGGGATCTTGGAAGTTTCGGCTTACCCTGTAAGCTGTCTTCCGAGACCCTCGGGCGCTAGGAGCTGTGCATAGGAGCAGGCCGGCGCGCCCCTCAATAGCGCTGTAGCCGGCCTGCTCCTGTGTACAGGTCCGGATCAAGATGGCTGGACTCAACAGCGCCGTTCGTCGTTGCCGACGAGTTGAATGTTTTGGCTTTGGGACAGGGGTTCTATCCCTGGTTCACTAATAAGTCACTTTGGGATTCTAAAGCCAGGGCCGTAGTTCTCATCTGAGCCCAGAAACAAAACTCCCATCCCCTCGAGAGCTTTCTGGACGGCCCTCTGTGTCCGCAGGGCCTGATCAGGCGGCCCGGCCTCCATTCGCTTAATGGAACGCTCACCGACTCCTGCGATTGCAGCCAATTCTTCCCGGTTCAGTCCAAGCGCAATTCGTGCTGCTTTCAGGAGATTAGGATTGGGGCTCATAGCGCGAATGTGCACGCGCTAAGCGGGAAAGCCAGCTTGTCAACATTTGGCCCCTATTGGCAAATAAATGGCCCGAAGAGGGCCAAAAAGCTAGCAAGGAATCCTCGACTGCGATAAGCCTGGAGCGAATCAGCGGCCCGCCGCGCTCCAATCTGGGAACGTTATGAGTGTCTTCATCTTTGCAGGATCCAAGGGCGGAAGCGCCCGCACGGTTTCGAGCATTCTCCTGGTGGCAGGGCTCCGCGAACTGGGCTTCTCCCCGGTTCACGTCCAGCTCGTTCCAGACGGCACGCCGCCTTCCCTCAGCAGGATCGAAGGGCTTCCGTTCGCAGTCGTCTGGACGCACAGCGGCACTATGAAGGCGGTCGAGGCTGTTCTCGACGCAAGCTCGTCCCGTGGTGCCGCACACTCTCACATCATCATCGACACCCCTGCGCAGCCGATCCGGAAGGTGCTCGCCTACGCCATGGGCGCAAAAGCACGAATCCTTCTTCCGATGCGCGACGGCGTGCAGGAGATCGAGCGGTTCATTTATGATCTGCACGTGATCCAGGAGGAAGCGAGTACGTCCGACGATCCCTTTCCGAAAGTCTGGATCCTTCCTGTTGGCTGGCCCTCGAGCCTGAGGGCCAAGGATTACACTGACATCCTGTCCCGGCGGGGCCTCAAGCCGGGATATGTGCCGGCACTGTCCGTCATCCATCCGGGAGTTCCCAGCCTCGACCCGCTCGATCTCGATTTCCGGGATGATGCGAACCGCTTCGCCCTGACCGAGCAGCAGCAGGATGCCGCAACAAGGCTCGCGGAGTCTGTTCTGCGCGCCAACGGTGAAGCACCCTCGATACACTTCCCCTACGACAGCTCGGTCGCCGGATCGACATCGGAGTGAGGCGACGGGTCCTTCGCTTCTCCCGATCTCCATCGCCCTTCCCGAAGGCGCATTTCCGACCGACGCTTCACTCCCACCAATGCACTCAATGCCTTTGACACAGATCACATAACTTCCGAGGAATCCATGTTCACGATCACCGCAGCCAGACCCTTGAACCTGGCGGATGCCACCCTCGAGATCGAACGGCTGCAACGGCTCGCCGTTGATCTGACGAGCATCCGGGACGGACGCGGACCGACCGATGCCGACCTCGCCGATGCGCCCTTTCTCGAAGGCTGGAGCCGCGAGCGCCGGCCAGCCTTCTGCTTGGTGGGCCACGCCTTCGGGCATCCGCGCCTGACGGGAGTGGGTCAGCCAGTCATGACCTCGGACCTGTGGGTGCTGAACGAAGAGCAGGGATGGGCTCGGACCATCTCCCGATGGTACCGCCTCGGACGGCCGCTGTCCGTTACACCTGCATCCTGAGGCGGGTGACGCCGTATGTCGTCGCCAAGGTTCAAGAGGCGCTGGAATGAGGCTGACCGCCGTCACTTCGAGCGGCGGTCCCGCGCCGCTCTGGAGGGGCGTCACCTGCCGATGGTGGATGAGCTCATCCATGGGATGCCGTTCTGCGCCGACAGCATTCAGCAAGACATGCAGACCTTCGCCGAACGGTTGCTGCCGCAGATGCGTGGCAAGCCGGGCTATCGAGCCAAGGCGCGCGTTGTGCGGGCCCTGGAGCGTCTGGTCGGCAATGCCGGGATCGAAGAGGTTCGGGAGCTGGCGGATGCGCTCGCCGCCGCTTCGGACAATCTGCCATCCGACTCCAAGTCCTGGCAGCTGCGATGCCGGATCTACCTCGCTCACATGTACGATCACCAGGCTGCGCTGGCGTTGGCGCAGGACGTGATCACGATGGCGACGGCGCCGGAGATCATCGAAGGGTCACGGAACGAGGCGGTGGAACTGATTGGTGCCGCACTCGGCTGGCTGTCGTTTGCCGCTGCCAACCCGGCATTCACCTACCTTGCCCCTGTCCGACGCGATGTTTTCTGGGCTTCCCTCCATGGGGTGGACGATCGAAGCCGCAGCCTCCTGGGCATGATCAAGCGCGATCCGCTGTCGCCTCCAAAGGCGGAAGCGCAACCTCCAACTCTACCGGCGCCGCTCACGATAGGTCCTGCGGCTGTCGTGTTTCAGCAGGTAGGCAATGGGAATACGGGAGAAGGCAAGAAAGTTGCGGAGGAGTACAAGGCGCTTCTCAAAGAGCCGCTGCCGCTCGTGCCGATGCCGGACATCGCGGGCATTCGAACTGCATTGAGGTCCGAGTTTCCGTATGCGGAGCAAGTGATCAATCGCATCCTCGCGGACATTCCAGTCCAACCCCATATCCAACTCCGCCCAACGATCCTGGTCGGCCCGCCTGGATGCGGGAAGTCGCGGTTCGCTCGCAGGCTCCTGACATTGATTGGCATGCCGCACGACGTGATCTCTTGCGGCGGTCTGTCGGATGGCACGTTTGCCGGGACGCCTCGCCGCTGGAGCACAGGGGAGCCGTCGCTTCCTGTTGCGCTGATCGGCCGATGCAAGAACGCGGGGCCTGGCATTATTCTAGACGAGATCGAGAAGGTCGGAAGCTCCCGGCACAACGGAAATGCCCATGACGCCTTGCTGTCGTTTCTCGAGCGGGAGACGGCGTGCCGCTATCACGACCCTTATATTCAGGCGCCCTGCGACATCTCCCATGTTTCGTGGCTGATGACAGCCAATTCGCTCGACGGCGTTTCCCGTCCATTGCGCGACCGCTGCCGGGTCCTCAACTTTCCCGAGCCGCGGCAGGAGGATCTGCCGATGCTGAGCCGTCAGATCATGATCGATATGCTTGCCGAGCAGGGATTGGACCAGCGCTGGCTCATTCCCCTCGACCCCTCCGAAACCGAGGCCATCCAGGAAACATGGCAAGGTGGTTCATTGCGGACATTGAGGAGGATGATTGAGGCTGCGTTGAACTTACGTAACGTGAACCACTGACTCTTGTCGAAACAGCGAAAATCCCTCGCAGGTGTTCTGAAGGCTCAGAAGCAAGGATTTTTGTGAAATGCGATGGCTCGCTAACAGGCCAATGTTGTCCTCTTATACGTAAAAATACGCTCTAAGAGGACACATATTGCCTCTAATGCGAGCGTCTTAAAAAAGTCGATGGGAAACTGTGGGTTGTTACGCTTGGCATTTGGTGGACTCCCTGCGATGCGGTATGCTGAAACATCAGAGATGACGTGAACGGCTCTATTGCGTCTGTTTAAGGTATGTCCGCTCGGGAATGGGAACCGCATTGAACTGGATGGCGTGCTCGATCTGACTGTTTCTCATAGCAGGGCCCATCGCTCGGAAGTCGGCGGAGGCATTGATTAGAAAAGGCACGACAGAGGCCGAAATCGTCTCGGGCACTGGAAACGGTAACCGATGCACACGACTGGGAGAAACCCGCTAGCGATGACAACAGTGATAGCTTAGCCGTTCTCGACCATCGTAAGTATACCTAGGCTGTTGAGGAGTTAATTGTCCGGGTGAGACCAGCTTGAAATCAGGTGTTAATCATCTAGGGTTGTGTTCCTGTCCCGATAGAACGAGCCATCCTTGTCGACGCCGTCAACCCTTTTTGCCACCATTGCAGCTAATTGCGGCTGCGCGGATGTGATCTTCGTACATGGTTTGACAGGGGACCCCTTGACCACGTGGTCTTCGGATAAGACGTCGGAGCCCGAAGGACCCTACTGGCCTAAATGGTTGGCCGTTGATCTGCCTCACCTTAATTTTTACACGCTTGGGTATCCAGCCAGCATCTTCGCCAAATGGGCGAAGAAAGAAATGAATCTCTACGACCGAGCGAAGAACGTTCTCGAAACAATGGCCGCCTATGAGTTGGGGACTAAGCCCCTTGTCTTCATATGCCACAGCCTTGGTGGGCTTCTAGTGAAGCAAATTCTCAGAACGGCGAAGGAGTCGCCAGATGAGAATTGGAATAGAGTAGCCGATAGCTGTGCGGGGATCTTTTTTCTGGCGACACCTCACAGCGGATCGAGCTTAGCCGATCTACTGAAAATGTTTTCTGGCTGCTTCGCGTCACATCACGTCACGAAGCTAATAAAAGATAGCTCAGAGCTAGATGAATTAAACGCAAGCTTCAGAACGCACTGCCAGCGGGGGGCAATCGCGGTCACTGTCTACCACGAAATGCACAAGACGGCGAAAGTTGCGCTGGTCGTCGATCCATCAAGTGCCGACCCAGGCGTAAACGCTGTAATGCCAATCGGAATTGATGCTGACCACATCACCATATGTAAACCTACGGATCGAAGCAGCGTAGTTTATCTCAGCATCAAACGTCGTCTCAAAAACCTATTGCCTCCGCAGTCTTTTGGGGCAGACGAGGAGGCGGGGCTTTTTGATGAGGACGATCTTGGAGTCGAAAGTGCTGGAGATCGACGAGACCTGCTGACAAAGATGGTAGCTGCTGGACGCGAACACGAATATCCGTTCGCGAACGAGTCGCAAAACAGGTTTGCTCGTAGTTTCATTCAAACGGGCCTTAAATCTGGTCCGAATGGGCACTACAACAGCCTTCTTGCGGATATCGAACAGCGCTTTCAAGCGCTGATATACCACCCGCTCATTTGCAATGGTGCCGATGATGCAGCTGTCTCCCTCGCGATCCAGACCCATATCGTCGAACCACTATCGCAGAAATATTCTGCCCAAAAAGCGACCGCGAAGACAATCATGAACGCACTGTATTTTCTGACAGAGCGGTGCCACGTGCGTTGGGATAAGCCATGAGCTATCGTCTTTGGTATTCGCAGCTTGATGTTTTTGACACTGCTAGGCGGTACTTAGCAATACTTAGTCGCTGGTCAATGGAAGCACCGGATCGAGATCGACTCTTTGTATCCGACTTTTACCTCGCAAATCCAAGCCTTTTACATCAGACCCATATGAGCGCGGACGTTCGACGTGCATTCAATGAGTTGAAAGTCCCAAAGCCTAACGATTGTTTTCTGAAATACCCATCCCCGCCAATTCTCTACAGCAGGATGGGTGGCATACAAGTTCAGGCATTGCACAACCTCGTCGGCAAAGGGTTATTCAAAATTGCTCTTGTCGATAGGGATCAATATCAGCTGAGCCTTGAGGGTCAACGGATCGTGTCTGAGCTTGGCTCCCAACTAATTTTGCCCGGGGAGGGGCCAGTCTTGGAATTTCTTACAACCGCATTCAACACAATTGGCAACGGGAAGGGCGGCCTGCGTTCGGTCACCGGATTGAGAAGAATGGGGACGTAACAAGTGGTTACCTTTTTTGCGCTAAAGCGGGTTCAAGTGACGCGAGGTCGTGAGATCGCATACGACGAGCGTTTTCATCGCGGTGTGAATATCATTCGCGGTGAGAATAGCTCGGGAAAATCGACCATATCAGATTTTGTATTCTTCGGCTTAGGCGGAGAGTTCGACAGATGGAAGGATGCGGCTAAGAAATGCACGGCAGTCCGTCTTGAGATTGAGACCAATCAAGCCACTCTGACTGTTCATCGTAATGTCGGCACAAAACAGGAGCCAATATTCGTTTACTACGGCAACCTAGAGGAGTCGCAGAACAAAGGCATCGATCATTGGCAGATGGTGCCAATACGGCGTCCTCAAGGTGGGAGGGATCTCTCATTTACCCAGGTTCTGTTTCGCGCGGCGGGTATTCCTGAGGCGCCGAACGTCGCCAATTCTAATATCACAATGCATCAGATTTTGCGCCTGCTTTACGCAGATCAGCAGACCCCGGCCGGAAAGCTGTTCCGATTTGAGGGGTTTGATACGAGGGATATTCGCGAGGCGGTTGGCCAGCTATTGATTGGCGTGAATGGCTATGAGCTATATGAAGGCCTAATCAGGTTACGTGAGCTGAAATCAAAATATACTGATACGGATAAGCTATACAACGCCGCATTGATGGCGCTGCCATCGGCAGACGGCTTGACGTCCGTTGCAGCCCTCGACGTACGAATGTCTAGCCTTGCGCAGCAGAAAAATGCAATCATCGCTGAGGTTTCAGATATTGATGCCTACGTAGGAGAAGAACAGACCCAAAAGTTCATCTCTGAGCGCCGCTCGATGCAGGCCCGAGTACGAAAGTTGGCCAATGTCATGCAGGAAAAGGAGCAGCTCGCGACGGATCTCACCGATGAGCGGGCTGAGATTGAGGGGTTCATCGATCATTTGGAAAGACAGCTCGAATCATTGAATGCTGCCGACGAGCTATCTGAGAAGCTGGGAAGTATCGAATTTCAATATTGCCCTGCTTGCCTGAAACCTCTCTCGGATGTCGATGCCAAGCACTGCGTGGTTTGTCATGAGGTGATCGATGAAGAAGCGGCGAAGTCGAAATACTTTGAGATCAAGATAGATAACGAGTTGCAAATTCGGGAGTCACGACAGCTTCTCAAATCGAAGGCCGCGGAGTTCGAAGATCTTCAAAGCGACATTCGCGGACTCCGACGTGAGTACGCATCAGCAATTACAGAGTTCTCCAGCCGATATGATATTAGCAATTCGCCACGCGAGAGCTTCCTTGCGGAACGGTACAAGCGTCTGGGCGGATTGGAGCGCGAGGCGGCTTACTTGGAGGAGCTGAGGGCTGCTATCGAGAAGCTTGACGAACTCTCACGGTCTCGCGCGACATTAAACGATGAAATTGAGAGGCTCGAGGCGCGCCTGAAGCGTCTGGAGGAGGCCTCGATGGCGCGCACTAACAAAGCGATGGGATCCGTAAGTATTATCGGCAGGCGCTTGTTAACGAAGGATTTGAGCCGAGAGGACGTTTTTGAGCGCCCATCAACATTCTCTGTAAATTTCGGCGATGATGCGATGCTTGTCGATGGGAAGATGAATTTCGCGGAGAGTAGCAACGTCATCCTAAAAAACACAGCGATCCTCTCCCTCTTGATAGCAGCCTGCTACGATGCGGAGTTCTGGCATCCCAAATTTCTTTTGATGGACAACATTGAAGATAAGGGAATGGAACCAGCCCGCAGCCACAATTATCAAAGATTGGTCATCGAGGAATCAAAGAGGGCGAAATTTCCTCATCAAATAATTTTCACGACTTCTATGTTGGCGCCAGAGCTTGAAGACAGCGAATATTTAGTCGGCCCTAAGTACTCGAGACAAAACAAAACTCTCGCGAACGTTTAGGAGGGAAGGTTCACGCCAGATGGGGCAGGCAAAGCAGAGAGCTCGCAAGCAAGAGCAGTGGAAGGAAGCTCTGAATGATGAGGAAAAAACAATTGCCGAAGCCTCGGAGGGGCTACTTCTCAAATTTCTGAGCCCAAGTGGGTCCACGGGCATGTGTTATCGGATGACGTTTTTTCTTCATCTGTACTTCGCCGAAAAGGGCATCCTAACTGAGCCGATTGTGGGATACATCAATGACGGGACTGATGAGATCCAAATATCGCATGCCTGGCTGGAATACCGTGGGCGAAAGGTCGACTTAACACTATCGCAGACCGAGCGACCCGATATTAATCCGAGAGGTCAAGTCTTGATTCTCGACCATGTGGCAAAGAATGGTCACGTGTACTTCTACAGTCGGGTTAAGAACGAAAAGGCAGCCGAGGTTGAGCGCGGCTGGCTTTCTGATCCAAGATTGTCGACCTTGGTACTACATAAGGATCTTGAGCACAGAGAGATGCTTAAACGGTCATTGAGCACGGGCGAGATGCGCACATTTCTCGATGCGGCCCCCGATGGCTTGACCTTTCAAAGATTGAGTTCATTCCTCGATGCATAGATGAACTTATCATATTGTATGATTGAGAATGCGAACTTAATGGTCTCGCGCTTACTGATCTAGGGATCATGTCAGTAACAGACTTGGACGCTGGCAAGTGCTGGCGATCAGCCAAGAGAGTCCCGAGAGGAGTGTGATACATCAATCCACTGAGAACGCTACAGAAGGAGATACTTAGACTGAACGTACAATTCTGCCGTGTTATGTATTTTCTCTACGCATATGCGCGACTTGATATCCTGCTTCTTCCTGTCGGCGCAGATCCGAAGGTCTTGATTGTGACAGACCTAGTCGTAGTCGTATGGGTGGAGCGTGACATAGACGAAATTGTCGTTTCGAAAACGTAGTTCGTCAATTTGCTCCGGCTCTCCATCATCGCCGACCAAGAGCGACATCGACACGTCAATCTCCAAATCGACCTCAGTCTCACCATTTACGTCTTCAAAGGGGACGAGGACCTTGTCCTCAGAGTCGTATATGGCTTCATCCCAATTCGGATGCGTGTAGGAAACGTTCGCCTTCACGGCTAGCCTCCCTATAACCAAGATCGGGTCTCCCTTTGCCGTCGGCCTAAAGGCTGTTAGGTTTTGAACTTCTACTTCGGTCACTATCGTTTCATCGATCTCTGAGTCTTCGACATCGCCCTGCAATGTCCAATTCGAAAGCTCTCGGTCGACTTCTTCGATGAGTTCGTCCTTGTGATCCTCTAGAAAAGCATCTATCTCCGGCACCTGCATTTCCAGGCCGAGCTTTTCGAATAACTCAGGCAGCGACTTCACCAGCGTGATGTTCTTCTCGGCTCGGGCCGGCTTCACGAAGTCACCATCTTGTGTGACAATGATGACCGGCTCTTCTGAGGCCTCCTGCTTCAAGCACTCGAATGTGAATGCATCCGGAAACTGGTTTTTCTTTCCCTCGCTTGAGAAAAACCCCTCGCCAGCAGCATAGGCGTCGAACACGACAGACGGCTTGACGTTATCGATCGCTAGCGTCTTCGCTCTTAAATTCCTGAACATGGACTTGGTCGAAGCCTCATAGGCTTCACTTAGCCTTCGCTTCAACTCTGCCCGTTTGATCTCCGGAAGTTTGGCTCCTGTTGCGAACTCCACTGTTTTGCGGAAGTGCGGCTGGCAAATATCTCGGATCAGATCAAGGTCATTCTGCACGTGTTTTTTTGCAACCTCGGTAATGGTGAGATCAGTCGTCAATACCGTTACGAGACCTGCCTCGACCAAGTCGATCACCCGCGCGAGCTCAGGGCCGCCCGGCGGCTTGCCGCCACCGATGACAATGTTGGCGTCTAGAAAGATCTTCGGAGGATGTTTCGCCATTGTCTCTGGTCTTAATAAATTCTACGCACCAGTTATGTGCGGCGCCACGTCATTGGTGTACCGAGCTTTGTTCTCAAAAATCCGGAAGATGCGCGAACTCGGCTTGATTTAGAGCGATGCCGACCATCTTCACGCGCTCTTGAAGTTCCGCGATGCCATCACGGTAGCTGATCTTCCACCGTACGCGGGTGGCATCGATGTTGCGTATTATCTCGTTAAAATATGGATGATCAACGCTGGAAATCGAGTGCCCCATCACAAAGATCCTTTCAACCTGCGACAGGCTTGCAAAGAAGGCGGCGTTGGCTTGAATAATATTTGCAGTCGGCTTGAAGGTGTCTCTGAAGTAGCTGTCGATAATTCTTTGACCTTCGACGACCCGTGTATCTGCGTCCTCAGGATCGCCTGAGAAGCGATAGGGATCAGGCTGAGGCTCCGGCTCCCAACCGTGTCCTAGGACAAGCTGTGCGTCCGGATCACTCGCCGCCCCGTGAATATGTCGGATACGAGCATCAGGGATGCCATAGAGTTGCTGTAGCGATGGCGTGTAGTTGAAGTTCAGAAAGGTTGCAGACGGATCCAAAGGCACCCGCAGGCTCGCGATCTCTGATCTATCAGGAATGCGGAGCTGCCGGATCCATTCGGCGAACCGCGCTCGAAGCGTCGTCGATATCGCTTTGATAGTCTCGTCGATCTCATACTGGTAGTCATGATGGAACGAATCGCTCCAGTCCTCTGCGCTATAGCTCACTAGAAAACAGGACGTGTCCTCTATCAGCGTATCGCTATCGAAGGAGGCGAGTCTGCCCTCAAATTCAGCCCAAAAGTCCGTGTCAACGTCGAAATAGCGCTCCATGACATTGTAGGTTTCCCGGTCACGGGCTTTCAGATAGGCGCCGAATTCCTTGTACGAGGAACGAATACCATGGTGCAGGTCGAAACCATTCCCGATTATATAAAGCGTTTCCGACATTTCCTTCTTTCTTTGAATAGGCGATTATGAAGTGACGCTCTAGCCTATTGAGGAGTCCAAAAAGAGATGGCTCAAAGTGAACGGCGGTCGGATTGGCTTTGCAGATCAGATGTATTAACAAAATAGCGCGGCCGCTTTGATAAACTCAAGATCGCAGCGGGCCATCGCGTGGTTTTCCGATCAGGTGGCCGAATGCACGTCAGAATTCGGCTCCCAAGGACCCGATCAACGGAACGGACGCCTACGGCTGGAAGTGAGACCGCTCTCAACGCCTTCGCCGTCCTCTCTCCGTTCCCAGCGCTTCTCTGGCGGCGGACCAAGGTGAAGAAGCGTTAGAACCATATCCAGTTCCTCAGACGCTATGGAAATCTCTTCTACTGGCTCGTCGAACCACACGCCGGCCGGATGGGATATGCCACTGCGGGCCTCGGTATTCAAAGGGCCAAGTACACAACGGGCCGAGGGTGGAAGTTCATAGGTCGTATTGCGCGTCCTGATGAAGCGGCCGGACTTGAAAGCCGAGTCACTTGCCTTAGCCCACAGCGCGAACCCTTCCCGCGAAACAACAAACAGCGAACGGCGCTCCGTATATTCGAGCCAGCGCAGGATCGCAGCCGTAAGAGAGACACCATAACACTGAGCACAGGCTCCAAGCTCCTCAAGCGTCGGTTTGCTGTTGGGTGGGATGCGAGCCCGGAAATCGTGGAACGGCATCAGGAGGTAGGCCGCAAACGTATCGGCCTCTTTTTCAATGCCAACGCCTTCGCGTCTGCTCACCTGCTCCTCTCCACACCGGAAGCCCTCACGGCTCATGTGGCGGTGTAGGAGATAGTGACCGAATTCGTGAGCAATCGTGAACCGGGCCCTCTCGGGACGTTGGCGTTTGTCGTAAAGAATACCCCAAGCTCCTGACTTTTGCGCCGAAACCAGGGCGCCTTCGAACCCATCAAGATCGTCGGCAAGGACCTTTTTGATTGGAGCATCGGGGTATGCGCGGGCGGAGTATTCCAGAGCCAACTGGTCGACCTTGACGGGATAGCGCTCCGGACCGTCTCCATAGACGAAATCCAGCATCTTGGTGAGCTTGATCGCCCAACCTTCAGGCCCCTGCCCCGCATCCATCAATCATCCTCGTCGAGTGCCTTTGCGAGCTTCCGGAGCCTAGCACGGGCCTCCGGCGTCATTTGACTATACTTTCGGAAGAAGGCCTCATCTTCGGCCGATTGCAGGTCCACGTCAGCAGTACCCATCAGGTAATCCCCGGTGACATCAAGCGCGGTCGCGATCCTGGCAATCTTGTCCGCCGAAGGACGTGGCGGGTCCTTGTTTTCCAGTTCCCAGATGTAGCTTTTGCTGGAATCGGTCGCGACGGCGAGTTGATCAAGGGTCATGCCCTTTTTCTTTCTCAACTCCCGGATCCGTTCTCCGAATAATGCAACCATGGATTTTCCACCCCTGCGGGAACAACTGTGGATAACATACCCGCTCTACCCAGCGTTCGCTATAGACGCATTCTACGTTACTTGACAGCGATATCAACTGCTCCCAGATTTTGTTCGGAGTAGGCGAACTTGAAGAAAGCCTATGGAGCAATCTCCGATGCCGAAACGAACCCCGCGACGGATCAGAGCCAACAGCTTGCTACCTTGAGGTCACTAATGAGCTGGTCACGACAGAAGAGCCTTGCACGGATCCGTCAGTTCAAGGGCACAGTCCCTCAGGGGCTGGTTAACGTCCGGACATTCTCGACGGCGGACATGGTCCGCCGTCGCTCGGAAATTGCATCCCTCCACGCGAAGGGCGGAGCCAGAGAGGACCTCATTTTCAGCGTCCGGCCCAGCGAGGCTGTCATTGTCGAGGGCGTTCACGTCTATGTTCAACTCCTCGATTTTGCGACGACAATGCTGGAGCAAGAACGCGAGACCGAGGCAAGCCACGCGCGCGCCCTGTCGATGTTGCACCTCCATTACTCCGGGTGCGATCGCGTCGCTGAAGAGTACGAAGCCCAGCGTGTCGACTACCATGGCGCTAGGATGCATGCGGTCATTGTGTCCCCTGCAGGCCCAGACAAGGCAAAGGAGCGGGCTGTCCGTGCGCTTGAGTTCGCCGACGCCTTGAAGCGGACCATTGAGGAAACCAGCCGGAGCGTCGGCGGCGGCCTCTATAGAACCCGGGTGCGCATCGGGATGGATGCTGGAACGGCTGTCGCTGTGAACAGTGGACGGAGCAACGAGCCGGAGCCCCTGTTCCTGGGCAATCCGGCAAATTATGCCGCGAAGCTCGCAGAAGGCGACGTGGAGGGCATTTACCCCAGCGATCAAGTTCGAAGAGACCTCGGGCTCGGTGCGGTAGGTGGACTTGTCAACGAGCGGATGCATTCCTTTGCTTACGGCGCTGTACCCATCCTCGGACTTTCCGGAAGCAGCCGGGCAAGCGACGAAGCCGTCGCACGCTTTGCCGAAGCCGTCGAGAAGCGTCTGAGCGTCACCGATGGCTCCTTGCCGACCTTCACGTTTCATCGCCACACGCCGCCGCTCAAGACGATCGATTTCCGAGAACTGTCGCCGTCACACTCGGTACGAATGGAGCTGACATCCATCTTTGCGGACATTGCCGGCTTCACCAACTACGTGACCGACTGCATTCGCACCGGGCGCGTCGCGGAAATGGTCGCGAACCTGCATGTGATCAGGAACGAACTCGCCGCGACGCTGAAGGAAGACTTTTCGGGCCGCAAGGTACGCTTCATCGGCGATTGCGTCCACGGTCTTCTCGCCAAAGGAACGCGGGACAATACGGAAGCGTCGGCGACAGTGACCGCGGCCGTCGAGGCAGCTGCCGGAATGCGATCGAGCTTCGAGCTGTGTCAGGACGAACTGCCCAACGTGAAGGAACTCGGCCTCGCTATCGGCATCGAGTACGGAACCACTCCCATCACGCGCCTCGGCATTCGAGGTGATAAAAGCGTGAGGTGCTCGGTTAGCAAGGCAATCAGTGCGTCCGAGGCATTGCAGTCCACCTGCGAGGGTGACGAGACGGCGCTCGGCCCGCGCGCCCTGAATAGCGCCCCGCCCGGGATCAAGCGACTCTTTGTCGACGACGGCAAAGCCCACGGCCTCGATTACGATGCTGTTACCGCACACCTTGCGGCTCCGCTTGTCGTCAAGAGCGGTGAGCTTGCGGTCGAAGCCAAGGCCTACGCTCGATGACCGATCCGCAACGTTTGGCACTGGTTCATTCGGTCGTGCCGGCCTGGTTTATCATAACCGGGCAGGACGATCGCAGCGTCTCAGGCGTTGCGGAAATCGAAATCCCCGGGGCATCCAGGAATTTCAGTGTTGCCCTGACACTGTCGGAGGAGCCTCGGGGACTTGTCATTCGTGAGACGATTCCCGGAACCGCATTCCCGGGCTTCTGTCCAGAACGTCACGTCAACGATGATAGCAGCTTCTGTCTCACTCTAGGCGCGGAGAAACTCGTCTCCGATATCGACTCCGCTCATGTGTGGTGGGGACTTCTGTTCGAATTCCTCAAGCTACAACGAGTCGCCGCCCGCACCCGCCTCTGGCCTCCGCTTCAGGCCCTGTCACACGGGTCCGCAGGACCCCATCACGTATCTGCATTGGCTGCAGCGAAAGAGCTTGGTCTCGAGGAGAGCTACCAGCGCATGATCGAGGGCGAGAAGCACTGGTTCAGCGCCGGGGCCATCCGAGCCAGCAGAGACGGCTCACGCCTCGTGAACGGCCGTGCCTGTTGTCCCAAGGGATGCACCGACCGTCGCGGCCGCCTGATCCTTCGCCGCTCCTGTTGCAACAAGTCTGCTATCGTGACCTTGGTGGTATCCGAGCGCGCACGCCGGAAGGCCGAGGCCGAATACTGGAAGTCGCATCTGGTCTCGAGAACACCCTGCTGCGGCTCTATGCGCAAATGTCCACTAAGCGTTGGTTCGGAAGGCATGTCCGCCGGGACACGGGCCGCCGCTGACGCCGCGAAAAACGGAAGAGTATCATGATCGATAGATTTTCAGGCGACCGCGGAAAAAGTCTGCTATTTGACGAGGTGCGCAAGCAGAAGATCGTTCTCGGCATACCTGGTGCGGCTGAGGCACTGGTCGAGGTTGGCACTCTAAGCGCGGTGCGGCAGGGGGAGGCTCTCATCGAGCAGGCAGCCTCCGATAATGACGTGTACTTCATCATCTCCGGCACGTTCGGCGTCGTGGTCAACGGCAAGAGGATTGCTACCCGGTATCCGAGCGATCACGTCGGGGAGATGGCTGCCATTTCGCCGACCCAAAAACGCTCCGCGACCCTGGTTGCCGATGGCGATGCCCTGGTCCTCAAGGTCGGCGAGGAAAAGTTCTCGGAAATCGCAACGCGCTACCCGGAAATCTGGAGACGCATCGCCCAGGAGCTGTCCCGCCGACTCGAGCAGCGCAACGCCCTAATCAGGCCTCCCAACGAGAAGATCAGGGTTTTTGTGATTTCGTCAGTGGAGTCCTTGCATATCGCCAGAGCTATCGACAACGCCTTCGCCCATGATCCTTTTCTGACGATGGTGTGGAGCAATGGCGTATTTCGGGTTACCAACTACACCCTTGAGAGCCTCGAACAGGAGTTGGAACAGTCCGACTTCGCGGTGGCAGTGGCTCACCCTGACGATACGACGAACATCCGGGACGAGGACTGGCCGACCCCACGGGACAATGTGATCTTCGAGCTGGGATTTTTCATGGGGCGGCTCGGACGGCAGCGCGCCATCCTCATGGAACCGCAAGGGACCAAGGTGAAACTCCCCAGTGACTTGGCTGGGATTACCTCGATCCGTTACCGCTATGAAAAGGGGCAAAATGTTGCTGCACTCATCAGTCCAGCGTGCAATGAGCTCCGGGATCACATCATGGCGCTTGGCAGAAACATCTAGCAGAGGGGTCTTTGACGGACTGTTGGAGAAAGTCTCAGGGACCCGCTTGCATGATCCGCGCTCCGCTGAACACCAGCTTCATGTCGCCGTGACCCACACGTGACAGGACAGAGCATACAGTTGACAGCACAAGAGAAAGCCCGAGGGAAAGACGTAAGTGCCTGACATCGCACGGAACCAAGAAACAAGGGATTGTCACTCCATCTTGGAATTGCCGGCATCTCCGGAATTGCGGAATGCAGACTGGGAATGCCCGGATTGTGGTGTCCAGATGACTGCAGTGGCTGCCGACGGAGCCCGTGTCTACCGGGTTGCGCCCCACTTCCGGATCGAAGGGAGCCATGGCCCCGAATGCGAGATCGTGATAGGGCTCCAGTCTGGTAGACCTGGAATCCAAAGGCATCACGCCGCGCTTCAACCGACACGTCTTCGGCTCATCGAGCATAGGCCTCAAGGTATTCCGCAGATCCGGATCCCAGAACTTGACCCGGAAGGAGTACAACGGCGCAATCGACAGGGGTCGAATGATACCCCTGAGCGTGACCAGACTGCTACGACTCTCCACAGGATCGCCGAATGCTACGTATCATTCCCGGACGGCAGGGAGAGGCCACTGAACATACCGGGATGCGACGGAACTACCTACAATACCTGCTTTGGGAAACTTGCAAACCTGTCCCGTCCGGTTCCACTATCCTGCAAGGTGTATCACTCGGAGATCTCCTTCCGCAGACCGCGGATGGAGCCTATAGACGATCCTCTCGCGGCAGAGATGGACCTCAATGCGGTCCGTTGGGAACGCAATGCCGAAACCGGGCGGATGATGCCAGCGGAGAGCTACCGGGTGCTGTTCCACATATCGGAATGGTCGCCACGACGCCGGATAGGGTTCGTGAACGAGCTCAAGCGCATGCTGGCCGTGCAACGTGAGCTCGTGAATGCGAACCGTGCCGAACGTGTGCATCTGTTCTTTCTCGGAGAGCAGGATGCCGGAAACCCAATGCTATTCCACGTGCGGGATGTACGCCTTGCAACCTTCCTTGTCGTGTCTCCCGAACCGGCCACGTAGCAACACCAGGCATTCCATAGCCTGGTCGGACCATTGCCTGAACCGCTCAGAACCGTGTCTGTTGGACTCGATAGCATTCCCTGCGAGATCGAAGGATACGTAGTCATTTGGGCCGCATTCCTCGGCACGCCTGAATTCAAGGACGATGTCGCCGCACCGGGCCGAAGATCCGGCGGATTCGAATTGATGCGCGAACCTGAACGTGCGATCCTGCTGGTCGACATTCCGGCAGACGCTATCGGTCTCAATGTAAACGCCGATATGCGTGGCTCCCGTCCGCTCGGACGGGGCGTTCGCGTTCCACCACCGACAGAGATCATCCACACAGGATGCGGCATCAATACCGCCGAGGGTATCTCTCTTCGTAAGGATTTCATCGAGAATTGCCTTATCGAGACTGCGCATCGCTGGGGCCCCTGTTTCGTTCAGGATAACCTCTCTCTCCGCCGGCGACCTTCCATTTCTTTGCGTTCGACATTCCGTCAGAAACGATGAGTTCTTCGTGAGAGGCTTTTCGGCAATTCGGATCAGAGGTTTCTGTGAAACGGCAGGATTTGGACTTTTTTTGAGATCAACCTCCGAATTGCACGGCACTGGGTGGGATCCACTATGGGCGCTTAGGGCGCGTACTCATAAATTTCGGGAGGTCCGCCCCGCGCCGAAAGCGACCGAAATCTTGCGGTGACTCAGCATGTCGCGATGAGCAACAAGCAGCCCATGTTGGCGATCTCGCCAGTCCCAGAGTACACGCACTAAATTTGCGATTCCGTTTTCAATTCTGGGCTACTTTGCCCCAGGCGCGGCTCTGCCCCAGCCAGTAGCCGCTGAATGTTGGCACGATGGCGCACAATCACGTAAATGCTGCCTGCAATCACCAGTAACCGATAGGGCAACGGTTGCTCCAAGCCGCAGATAAGGGCGATCGCAGTCACCGCCGCTAGCATCGAACTCAGGGAAACAATCCGAGAAATGGCTAGCACAACGCCAAAAACCGCCACAGCACCTAAACCGACTGGCCAAGACAGCGCCAGCAACACGCCTAGCCCCGTCGCAACGGATTTGCCGCCTGTAAAATTCAACCAAATCGAACGGCTATGCCCCAACAACACGGCAAGTCCGGCGAAGCAAACGGCCCAAGGCACCCAGGTTTGCAGATCAAGCAGTGGCGTGACGGACGGCAATGTAGAGAACCAAGGATAAAACCAGCAGACAAAGACGATTGCCGCCGCACCTTTCAGCACGTCTACCAGGAGCACCACCAACGCAGGCCCTGCTCCCAAGGTGCGTAATGCGTTCGTTGCCCCGGTGGATTTGGAGCCGTGCTCTCGGATATCAATGCCCTTGAGCAGCTTCCCCGCCAGAAAGCCCGTAGGCGTTGAACCGAAAAGATATGCGGCAGCCAGACCAGCCACACTCGCTATCCAGAAAACCATGGGATTATCTTGCCCTCGTCCAGCTTGCGTCAATCAGGTTATGGTTGCGCGTTAATGAGTCGGCGCCCTAGGCAGGTTGGTCACTCTCGATTCAGGGCTCCCAATATAGTTCCCCCGCAGCGAGTTTCGCTTTGGCTAGCATGCCAGCCGGTGGATCCTCAAACTTTCATCACCAAGGGATCTAACGAGAGTTTGGCTCCTCGACCAACTGCGCCACCGTTACCCCTAGCGCCTGGGCGAGATGCGCCAGCATCGTCAGGGTCGGGTTCTTCCGACCGTTCTCAAGATGTGAGAGGTATGCTTGATCAACCCCTAGGTCAGCATCTAGGGCCTCCAGCCTCTCCACAAGCTGCCATTGCGACAGGCCTGCGGCGAGGCGGTAGCGGCGCACGTTTTGGGCAAGGATTCGCTGGATATCCATCCAGCCACTCGAAACGGATCTTGCCAACTCAACATATGGACAATAATCCATATTCGACATACAACGATACGTTGAAGGGCTCTCCCTTGTGGCTGAGCCCCCCAATGTCCCGTCTGCATGTAGTAGAAAGCGTTCCGGTGAAGCTGATGACTTAGTCCTGGGACGCACCCGCCAAGGATGATCGTTCAAGGATTCCCATAGACATGATGTCCCTCACCTTCCCCGGTTTGATCCATCGACCTCTGGCGGCACACGAGCCAAAACGGACACGACCGTCGCTAGCACAGATATCCTTTCGGCTGCTTTTGATCGTCGGCACGGTGGCTTTGTGCATCTCCCGCCCTGCCGTTGCGGCCCCGAAGCGTGATGCCTTCGCCGGACAGTACTCGATCGCCTGCGACCTGAAGGGTGTTCAGTGCTGGTACGAGATCTCCCCAATCTCAAAGGCCAAGCGGCAGTACAAGGTCGTCTTCACCGTCGCCGACCGCATGAACGCTGCGGCCATCCTTTGCACGGTCTCTGGTGCCGGCGAGGTTCGGCCAGATGGCACCCTCTTCATCGTCCAACCAGGAACTCATGGCCTCTACATCCGGCGCGCCTCCGGCGGTGACCTGACCATCGAACAGGCCCGGTTGGGACTCTGCGGAGGCATCTATGCCTCGGGTACGGCCAGCTTCATCGGCGACTGATCTCCGACAAGTTCATATAACCTAAGGGAAGAAGACATGCGCACAATTGAGGGAACGCTGGAAAGCTATGGCGCCTCCGTCGAAGCATTAGGCGGAATGCGGTATTCCTATATCCGTATCAGGCATAACAATGGTCAGATCACCAATCTGGCCAACATCATTGCTTTCACTAATGTCGTCGCGGAATTGGAACGTTTGATCGAGCAGGACGATCGAAAGATCAAGCTGCACTGCAAAGGCCGGCTTTTCATCTACGCCCTGGAGCATGACGGAGGTATCGCCACCGATTACAGCCTCATCCTGAATACATGGCTCACGTGCATGTTCTGGACTTTCGGACCTCTGTTCTTTGGCCTCCTCCTACTCACAACCGGAGATCAGACTCTCAAACTCGGCGGGATCATGGTGCTTCTCTTAGGAGGCATTACCTTCATCAGATGGTTCACCGGGTGCATTCTCTTCTGGCCGAGTTCTCAGGCGGGGCTTCTGCCCTCATCAACGAACAGAGCCATCTAAGAGCGCCTCTTATAATCAGCTGGTGCCGGGTTTGTTTGCAGCGGCATTACTTAGAGCTCGCTATGCGGATAACCTGCTCTCCGCCACACACTCACGTTTGTGCAGGCCCCAAGCCAAGTTAGCACCACAAACAGGGCACATGTAGCCATTTGTATTTTGTCAGCATATCCGAAAGACAATGCGCTTCCTGCATGCCGAGGAAAAATGCATGGTTCTTTCTGCGCTTTCTCAGCTTCCAACGAAAGGATGCTCGGATGCAGCTCCCCGTTCGACCGCAGTATTTGTTTATTGATTGCGCGCCATATAGTGCCAAGCACTATATTCTCTTATCGTGCGGAGATGTTTTGCATGATCGACTAGACTAGATGAATCTCGTTTCAAATTTTCAACGTACAAAGTTATGCCGTTATAATCCCGTGAGGCCACCACATCTGGGATAAGACCCGGAACCGGGTAAATAACGTCAGATCCCAAGCCGTGCAGCCTTTGAGTGTCTAAAGGTATGTCTTTCCCTAAAAGACTCCTCAATACCTGACGAGCTATGCGGTGAATAACAGGCATATAAATAATTTGCCTCGGTCCACCGTTCGCCCTCACCGAAGGCAATATAGAAAACGTGAGCATCATCAAATAAACATTAGGAACAATGATGTTTTCCTGCAGCGCAGTGACAATATCGTTAGAGTTCCACGCTATAGCACATGCGCTTTGCCCACACGCACTTACGAGATGGCTTTGCTCCGAATTGAGCCTCATGGGGATAAAGCGATCACCTCGGTTATGCCAGAAAAAATCTGTTCCGAATGGCAACATTTTAGTTGTATCAGCAAGCATTGCCTCTTGAAACAATCTCAACTGAAGATCCAGTATGCCTTTCTCGAAGAGCATACCAGTTAGAACACTTGTTCTATCCTGAACATACAAGCTTATTAGAAGTGAATTCAGTTTGTCGTCGAGTACGACAATTTTTTGAAGATCTTTGTTGCAAACATTCCATACTTTATCGTTTGCGGCATGAAATAGCCCGCGAATACTTTGAGGGCTTATGTTCGAGATATCTTCTAAAACACCTTTGTATCTATTCACAGGAATTACGCCATCCACTTTCGGACGAAACTTATACCTTCCTGTCGCCCCAAACGGGGTTAACTGGTTCATCTGCCTGACTGAGAGATCAAATAAATTGACCTTAGCATCTTCTAGAGTGAGCCACCCTGGTCCTATTCGGTTTGCTAAATTTAATCGACCAGTAGTATTCGCATGCCAAAATACGTAGCGTCTATCAGACTTGCTTGCACCGAGGGCGGAGAGGATGAGTCCGTAAAATGGTTCAGGGTCAAACAACAATTGAAGATGCGGTCCGGTCAGCACCACTCTCTGTAAGAAAAATTCATCAATTATAGCTTCAAATTCATCCTCATGAATTCCGCATGAAGGCGACTGCTCCAAATACTGCCTAAGAGCTGTGCGGAGTTTTACCTCCGCATCGTTAAACAGATTAAGCGGGTCGGGAGGAGTAAATATCTCACTCGCGTATGAATATAAGGGCCTTTCTGCATTCTGACATATATCGTTTGCAACCTCTGGAGAATACCTACTCAGTAATTTAACTGTATCCTCCCAGCTCAACGACATCGGCAACATGAAATTCCTCTATTAAGACCGGGCGGTGCCAAAAACTATAGATCTATATATTTCAGCGTCTGTGGCCCCTTCCGTGCCGATCGTTAACACGTGGCTATTCTCCCCTAACCCCAACGCCTGCTTCAACGGCTCATACAAACAAGCGCGGCGGAACGCTGCGAAACCGGCACAACCTGATTCGCCCGCAACCACGCCGCCGGACTCACAGCGTGATAGCAACCGCATGGCAGCAGTCACATCACTATCGTCAATCAGCATATAAGCAGATACGTTGTCTCTCAAAACAGGCCAGGCTTGCGTGGATAAGCGACCACAAGCCAAGCCAACGGAAAGGGTTTTTAGATTGCCTGCTGCCGAGGTGCTAACGCCAGCCATTCCACTTTGAAAAGCGCAGTCGGCTTCAACAGGCTCAACAACAATGAAAGTCGGCGGCCGCGCAGTCCAAATTCTCAAACACTGTGCTATGACAGACGCGGCAAGACCTCCGACCCCAACCTGAAGAAAGACATGGGTTGGCGGCACATCAGCGTCCCACTGTTGCCCGATCTCGTGAACTAGCGTGGCATAGCCCGCCATAACGTCCTCAGGAGAATCGTTGCATCCGTCGTACGCTGTGTCAGAGACCATCGTCCAGCCATGCAATCGCGCGTCGTATTCCGCCTGCTCCAATGCGTCTTCGTAGACACCAGACACTCGAACAACATCTGCTCCGTACTGAAGGATGGCGTCCGCTCTATTAGTGCTCGTTGCTGCATTAACGTACACGCGCGACCGGCACCCCAACAGTTTTGCTGCCCAAGCGACGGCGCGGCCATAGTTTCCGTCAGTCGCGCATACCACCGTGAGGGATTTTGTCAGGTGCCGAACTCGGCCATCAAGAATATCGTCAACATGCAGGTTTTCGAAACCTTCAGCATTCGCTAGTCGCTCTATCGCCCTATACACGCCATACGCGCCGCCCAATGCTTTGAAGCTCCCCACCTCAAAACGCTGCGCCTCATCTTTGTAATAAAGTCGACCAACTCCGAACTTTCTGGATTCGGATGAAAGATCGAGCAAAGGCGTCGGCTTGTAACCGGGAAGCCTCGACAGGAAAGATCTTGCTTGAGCAGAAGCCTGCTTACTGAACAGATGGCATTCGTACTCAGGCGAACCCCGAACAATGTCTTTGAGGAAGTAAGCACCCTTCATCGGGCACCTTCTAATTCAGCTATGGCCTGCGGATTTCCGAAGACCTTTTCTTCGAACTTCCCGTCAGTCATAAGCTACCTCCGTCAGTCAATTCACTTTACGAAGGCTAACGGCTTCCCCAAAATATGCAAGGTTGTATCGGACCATATTCCCACAGCTAAAACGGTAGGCTTGACTTGTTTTTACCGCGCTAGTTGTTCTCTTCCCTGACTGCACCCTGATTTAAAACGGGATGGATGGCCAGCTTTGAACAATCCAGCCGCACGAGGCCAGCGCTGGATATGCCGTCGATTGTGCTGGCGGCCACTAGCAGTGCATCCATTGGATCTTCTTCAATGGCGTCGTCAAATTAGCAGAAGGGTGACCAGACGAAATCATAGTAAGTGGAGAACATTCATTACGCTCTCTACGATCGTCGCCGCTTCCATGGAGTCATCAGCCACGTGCTAAATCTCCTGACCCAGAATCGACGTAACATGAAAGCCGCCGAGCGTCTGTCCCGTAAACTACTCAAGAACCAGGGTACAGCCCCATATATGATGAACATAAACAACCTGGCGAGCTATGCGGCCGCCAGGAAGGCTGCAATGTACGGCGCCACTGATCATCCGCTATGGACTCGGGATACGATTTACTGAGCCGGGGCTGACGAATCCTTCGCCGTCAATTTGACGGTGCCGTCGAGTGAACATCACTCGATACCCTCGATTTCGAATAGGTTTTCGTTGAAAGAACCTGAAGCAGCTATAACAATGGCGCGAATAGAAGCCTTCGCCTTCAACAACATCTCCTCGAATTCTCCATCTGGCGTTGATTGAGCGACTACACCACCGCCGACACCGAAAGAGAGTTCTTGTCCACTCTGTACGATAGTCCGGATCACAATACTAAGATCCGCAGCCCCATCAAATCCGAACCACCCCATGGCGCCGGAATAAACACCGCGTGCGCGTTGCTCAAGCTGGTCGATGAGCTCGAGTGTACGAATTTTTGGAGCGCCGGTCATTGAGCCACCAGGGAAGGACGCACGAAGAAGATCGATGATCGTCATGTCTGGCTGGAGCTCGCCGCGCACCGTGCTTACCAACTGATGCACCGTAGCATAGGATTCGACATCGCATAGCTTTGGAACAACTACTGAACCAGGCTTGCACACTCGAGACAGATCATTGCGAAGCAAATCGACAATCATGATATTCTCGGACCGATCCTTGTCACTGCTAGAGAGTTCCTCCGCTAATTTCGCATCAACAAACGAATCGGCATCGCGCCTAATTGTCCCCTTGATAGGCTTCGCTTCCACGAAGCCCTTATTGTCAACTGTTAGAAAACGCTCTGGAGATGCGCTTAGTACGGCACCTCCTGGCCAGCAGAAATACGCTCCGAAAGGCGCAGGATTGACTGATCTCAACACACGATAAAGCGCAAGAGAATCGATAACCGTGTCCGTGCGGATCTCGTTTGTCAGACAAACTTGATATGTTTCTCCGGCGTTGATCCAATCCAAACATTGCTTGACATCCGCGATATAGGTTTCGCGATCACGATCGAGCCGAAATCGAATAGGCGTCTTCAAACCTAACGGCTGTGGCTGGTCTAACTGGTCACCGATCTCCTGCAGGGCTACCTCTATCGATGAGAGCCATTGTTGCGCAGAGCCACTCTCTGGCACGTCTTCCACGCAAATAGCGTACATTCGCTCCTCTTCATGATCGAATGCGATGAAACGATCAACGAGCTGCAGTACTACGTCAGGCAAGGAGCTCTGACCACGTGTAGCGCCACCGAATTCTCGACCAAGTTCATAACCAAGATACCCGACCCAGCCGCCGACAAATGGGCATGGTGGGGGATTCTCGATATCACAGCGTAGCTGCGGAGAAAGATAATCCAGGATGCTTTTGCCGCCCTCATGACGTATCGAGCCCCGATAATGTACGGTCTTCTTAGATCCACTGTCGTAAGTATCTAGCGATGTTCCGCCATCCGATGCGGCTCCAAAATACGACCAGCGGGATCGTCCGCGCTCTGCCAGGCTGCTATCCAGCCAAAAGGAGCAAAGATTCTTGGCGAACAGTTGCGCATAAGCAGACGCCACCGATGGAGGGGCCGGAATTTCTCTCCAGACCAGCCGGACCCGAGACTTCGTATGGCCTCCTCCATCTGGTATCTTCGAGTATCCCGATACCGGTCGGGGGCTAAGCTCAGTGGTCATATCGCGGAAATTGCGAAGAATTCGATCTCCATGTTCCGATATAATTGACTCGGGGTGAAACTGAAGGCCCCAGAGTGGCCGCGTTCGGTGCATCAATCCCATTACGAGATCGTCGGCGGTCCAGGCAAACTCTAGAAGCTCTGACGGCAAAGGGCGTTTGACTATTAATGAGTGGTAACGGGCTGCTAAGAACGGCGACGGAACCCCCTTTAATATGCCAATTCCATTATGGCGAACCGAAGCGGCCTTGCCATGAACCGGTTGCGGTGCGCGCTCGACTAGCCCGCCCATGACCGTTGCAATCCCTTGATGGCCAAGACACACGCCAAGTGTCGGCTTTGACGTCTCTTTCAGAAATCGCGCACAAATGCCGAAGTCAGCTTCACGAGCTGGGTGGCCAGGGCCCGGAGATATGATTGCATTATCAAAGTTAAGTTCCTCAAGAGCCCTCCAGTCGAGTTCGTCATTACGCACGACAATCGGGACATCTTTGTTCACGACAGAAACTAGGTGGACGAGATTGTGCGTGAACGAGTCGTAGTTATCTATGATCAATGTACGCATTGTCGGTGACCTAGTTGTATGAGCGTGATTTCAATATTGAACACGATGGCGCCGCTTGTCTTAAACCGTCAGAACCAGCCAAGTTTACCTATAGGCTCAAGGCAACGGACATCATCACCTCTGCCTAAGATCAGACATCTATTAGATGTCATATCGGTCCTTGCACGATACTGGGCGCCGTCATCACGTGTGAAGGGCGCTCGGAGGACTACGGGCAATGCTGCCCTCACGCCCGCAGTCGATACCCGGTCTTGAATATCCACCATACCACCACAAGGCATATAAGGAGAAACAGTAGCGTCATTGCTAGGCTCACGCCGACGCCGACGTCAGCAATCTCGAAAAAGCTCCACCGCAAGCCGCTGATTAGGTAGAAGATCGGATTGAGCCGCGTCATCGTTTGCCAAACCGGCGGCAGTACGCTCGTAGAGTAGAATGCTCCTCCCAGGAACGTAAGCGGTGTTATCACCAGCATAGGGATAACCTGGAGCTTCTCAAATCCGTCCGCCCAGAGCCCAATGATGAAACCAAGCAAGCTGAATGCGATTGCGGTCAGCACCAAAAACGATACCATCCATATTGGATGGGCGATGCGTAGCGGCACGAAGAGGGCAGCGGTGGCGAGGATCAGGATTCCAAGGAAAATCGCCTTGCTGGCAGCAAATCCTACATAGCCGATGACAAGCTCAACGTAGGACACCGGTGCAGACAGGATTTCGTAGATGGTTCCGGTGAATCGCGGAAAATATATTCCGAACGAGGCGTGGGCGACACTCTGGGTCAGCAGTATCAGCATGACCAGTCCTGGCACGATAAAAGCGCCATACTCCACGCCATCAATATCGCTGATCCGAGAGCCGATCGCTGCGCCGAACACAACAATGTAAAGCGCAGTCGAAATCACTGGCGAGACGAGCCTCTGCAGCAGAGTACGCCGCGAACGGGACAGCTCAAACATGAAAATAGCGTAGACGGCCCGATAGTTGAAGCTCACGATTGCTGCCTTACCAAATCAACAAAAATTTCCTCAAGCGAGCTTTTATTTGTGCTCAAGTCGGCAAACGCGATCCCAACGGCTTTCAAATCATCAAATAGCGCCGTGATTCCGGCCTGTTCGCTTTGGCTATCATATGTGAAGACGAGCTCATGACCATCTGCGCTCAACGCCAATGGATAGCCGTTGAGTTCTCTAGGGATTGTATCGAGCTTGTTGAGCAGATGCATTTTCATCTGTTTCTTGCCCAACTTTGACATGAGCTCGGCTTTCTCCTCCACCAACAGGATCTCACCGCGATGGATGACGCAGACTCGATCGGCTAGGTTCTCGGCCTCTTCAATATAGTGTGTGGTGAGAATGATGGTGACACCCTTTGCCTGCAGCGTACGCAGGATTTCCCACATGTCCTTGCGCAACTCCACATCCACACCAGCGGTTGGCTCGTCGAGAAATAAGATTTCCGGTTCGTGTGCCAGTGCCTTGGCAATCATCAATCGTCGCTTCATACCTCCCGAGAGCGTCATGATGCGGCTGTTTCGCTTGTCCCACAGTGAAAGGTCTTTGAGCACCTTGGCCAAGTAGTCGGGGTCAGCACGCATACCAAACAAGCGACGCGAGAACGCCACGGCATTCCACACTTTCTCAAATGCGTCGGTGGCGAGCTCCTGGGGTACGAGGCCGATTTTCGTACGTGCCGCACGGGACTGCTTGACAATGTCGTGACCGCCAACCGCCACCGTTCCTTCGGAAGGTTTAACGATACCGCACACGATGCTAATGAGAGTGGTCTTTCCCGCCCCATTGGGACCAAGTAAGGCCAAAATCTCGCCGCGGCGAATATCGAGGTTGACGCGCTTGAGGGCTTGAGAACCCGCCTCATATGTCTTTGAGAGATTGGTAATTGATACTACTGGCAGCATGCAAGGTCCGGATGCCAGAGGGGATACTGGCAAGCTTCTGGGTTATACGCTTGCCTATATTTGCGTAAGTGATCGGCACTAACGAGGTTATTCATGAATCCATGAACTCGATCTGTTGCCGACCTTAGAAACATGTCGGCAATCCCTTAGGACTTTATGCTGACGTTGTCGTTGGCAATTGTCAATGCTCGGTTATAACAGAACTATCAGCATGCGCAGGAATCTTCCTTAAGGGTACAGGCATCCTAAAAGTGATACTTATCGAGGAAGGACCTGCGAGCCTAAGAAGGACATCAAATGGGCGAGGAAAAAGCGAAGCGGCATCGATCGCCTCACAACTTCACAAGGTCAACGTGCAGAAAACGTAGATCATGCCAGTCGTAGAGGCAGCCCATTCTAGAGATATGAGGAAATCGCGGATCATCTCCTGCTGTCAAAAAGGATGATCAGGTGGACCACGTCAAGGAGGTTGCGACTGGGAATTCTCGTCTCCGCCCTAGGCGACAGGTAGCAGTCGGGTACTAGACGCACTCAGATTGTGCCAGGATCACCTCATTGGCATTACGATAAGATTATAGGTGAGCATCTCAAATGTCAGAATTCTCTTTGATCGAAACACTCCGTTACGAACCCAATGTCGGATTTATTCGGTTGAACCTGCATCTTACCCGAATTGCACGCTCAGCGCGGCTCATCGGATTTCCAGGTACAGAGCAGGTCTCTTCACTCCTTTCCGAAGCCGTTCGCAACGCATCTGAGTGCCTCCGCGTACGCGTTGCGTTCAATGCAAAGGGTCAGGTCGACATTACAACAGCTTCGCTAATGCCTATGTCCCCTGACGTTACTTGGACTGCTAGGATCGCCACAACTCGCCTGTTGTCGGCCGATAGGTTGCTGCGCATTAAGACTACACGTCGAGCAGTTTATGAACAGGCACGTGCGGAGTACACATTGCAGGAGGCAGATGAGGTAATAATGCTAAACGAAAGAGGCGAGATATGTGAAGGCACTATTACCTCAGTATTCCTGGATGATGGATCTGGGGTGCTCCGCACCCCACCCATTTCTTGCGGCCTTCTTGCTGGTGTTCTACGTGCCGATCTCATTCGTCAGTGCAAAGCTAAGGTCGCCTATATCAACCTTGATGATATCAAGATGGGAACTCTATTTGTCGGGAACTCCCTCAGAGGTCTGATCCGTACAAACTTGAAGCAATGAACAGACTGCTCAATTGGGAGCTGATGCAATAGCGTGGGAAAGGACCTCACCCAATCCTTGACAGCTTGACTGTCCCCTCGCTTGACAACTCGACCTTGAATAAGTTGCAGCTGTCACTGAAATGCCGGACCTGCGCCGATCATTAAGCATCTCGTCGAGATTCTCTATCTCAGACCTCAAGCTCTTCTAGTGCCCGATCAGGACTCGTTGTAGTCGCATAGAACCAGCGCTCGTAGTCACCGCCCAAGCGCGCTGCCGCACCAGCCCCGAGCACCTCGACTGTGGTCGCCAAGAACGTCTCGACACCCCGTTTAGTCCGAACCGCTCGAATGGTTAGCGCCGTGTGCTTTGCGATTCCGCCATAAAGCGACCGTGTCGGTTCGTCGAGCCCCAAGATGATGGGCTTCATTGCGACTTCACTACTCTGAACCTCTGCGGCTTCATCGTCATAGTCCGTAAGATTCATCCAGTTGAAGGTCACAGCTGCGAGGGGGCTATCAAGGGGATTTTGCGCATCCAGAATGAGGCGCGTGGGGACATAGCGATGTTTGAATGCGTCGAGGACGATCGGTCGGACTTCGCGTACAAGCTCCCGAAATGACAGCTTCGGATCAACCGAAATTCGCAACGGCTGTTGGTTCGTAAAGCAGCCGATGACCCCCGTTGTTGCTCTGCCGGCTTCTTTAGTTCGAAAGCCGAGATTTAGAGAGACGGTCATGTCACGGTGGCCAAAGGTGCGATTGAGCATCGCCACATAGGCTGAGAGGCCCACCACAACAGATGTTGCTCGCTCCTCGGCCGCAAGACTCTCTGCCTGGTTTGCAACAGGCAAAGGAATAAGACGGCGGTCCTCTTCTTTTGTATTGCGCGTTCTGAATGGTGCTCCGAGGTTAAACTCGTCGGCTCCTGCGAGCTGCTCGCGACGATGTTGGATCTGAGACAGTCCTTCGGGACTCGTGAGCCAAGCACGATGCCATGCCGCGAATTGGGAGTACTGCATTGGCGGATAGGGCACCGATGCGAGCGAAGACTCATCTCCAAGCGCTGCATAGAACAATGCTACCTGGTTCGGGATTGCAATCAACGCTTCTAAATCGACCAAGATGTGAGCCAGTGTGATGACCAAAAGATGGTCATCCATGTCTAGGCGTATAAGTCGTGCCCGCCAAGGAGGCCCAGCTTCTGGATCAGCAGGTCGAGCGCATTCTTGGGAGACTACCTCGAGCGCCGCAGTCCACAGGTCTTTATCAAGTTGGTTCTCGAGGACTGTCACGGGTAGATCTGGAACGAAAGGAGGCACGAGGGATTGTCGCGGAGCGCCACCGTCGATCTTGAGCCGTATCCTCAGTCCGTCGTGCCGACATACGAGTTCTTCGATCGCTTTCGTTAGTCGCGAAGTATCAAGTTTTCCCCGGATTCGCAGAAGGGTAGGCATCATCCAAGAAGTCGTCTCAGGATGATCAAGGTCGTAATAATACCAGTTCGCTTGCGAGTGGGTGAGCGGCTGGTCCGCCTGCCCATCTTCGGGCGGCATCGCAGCGGGATCTTCGAGGCTGCGAGAGCCTCTTAGGTCCACGGCCGGAAGCTCGGCAAAGAACGTGTCACAGATGGACCGCAGGGTACGAACGCTAGCGGCTGTAACCGCTGTAGGATCAATTTCACGACCGCGAAGCTCCTCAATGTATAAGATGAATTCCATGAAGGATAGCGAGTCGATCACTCTGTATTCGATGAGATCTCGGTCAAGATCAAGATCGGCTTCGCGAAGCTTGGGATGTCTCTTCCGGAGCCAAGCTCGGATATGATCGAGAGCCTCGTTACGTACCATCAATTCTGCAGTCATGACTCGGACATACTCAGCGTTGGAAGGAATCGGAATACATATCAGGAGGCAGGAATGATCTGACGCAGACGCCCCGACTGAATCAGGACTTCCAGTGCTCGTGCATCAATTTTTCCCGCTGCGGAATAGGGAAATGAACTCGTCGTGTAGACAATCTCTGGATGCTTGAATGTGGATAGGTTTGTATCCATGAGCGATCTCAATCGCGCAGCAAGATGATCGTCAAACTGATCCAATTCCAAAACGGCCACGACTGTATCTCGTTCGCCTGAAAGCTTCAGGCAGGTCGCATAAGCATTCCTGACAACGGCGTCCCGACGAAGAACGTCTTCGATCTCGTGAGAGCTCACTTTCTCGTTTTTAATTTTCAAATAATTCGTCACACGCGACAAGAAGTAATAGTTTTGATCATTATCCCGGCGGAGCACGTCGCCCGTCTTGAACCAGCCATCTTGGTCGAACGGCCTCTCTATCGCTCCACGATTGCCGTACCCCATGAACAGTTTAGGTGAGCGAACCCATGCTAGGCCCTGCCCTACTCCGGAGACCACAGAGCCATCCTCTTCTGACCGCAGCTGCAGCTCGACTTGTGGAAGCGTCCGACCGATTGATCCTGGCGGAGTCTCTTCATTTCCTCTGGTCATGGCGAAGGCCTCGGTAGCCCCATAGGCCTGTATGACATGAAGCCCCAATGCATCGCTTGCACGCTGCTGAAATTTGGCCGACACGAAGTCCCCACCACAAATGAGTCGACGCACGGATGGTCCCAATCGCTGACCGGCCTCAACAAGCGACATAACAGCATTGGTAGACAGCCGCGCCTGCTCCGCGCGATGATGCAGCAGCGCCTTCGCAAGCTGGCTTCCTGTTACAGATTCCTCGAGAAAAATATGGGTGCCACCTGCTTGCAGCGTTTGAAGAACGTTGTTGAATGCAGAACCAATGGATGCGATGGTCGCCGCTCTATAGGGCTCTCTTCGAACGGTTTGTGATGCCATAGATCTTGCTGAATGGATCACAGCTTTCGGCTCTCCGGTGCTTCCTGAGGTAAAAAGCACTATCGCAGGTGTATCGAGAGGCACCGTCGGGCTAATAAAGCTGTCTCCTCCCATTTCCACTTCGTCGATGTCGAGCACGCAAATATGACTTGGTGATTTTGCGAAACGATCAGCATAGTGTGTCGACGTCAGGACCCATTTGGCTGGCCAAAGATCAAGGCAGAGCGCGATCTCGGAGCTCGTAAGATCGGTCCGGAAGGATATGATCGAAGCTCCTGCAGTCCATATTCCGAGGACACTCAAAGCGGCCCGCACTGAATTCGAGACAAGGAGAGCAACACTGTCTCCCGGACGCACTCCAGCAGCATAAAGGCCTGCCGCGATGCGCGCTGCTCTTGCGCGCGCCTCCTTGTATGAGCAACATTTACTCGGGTCTTCAATGGCCGCTGCGTTCTCTTCGCCACTATGAAGAGCCCATATGCCTAGGTTGATGCCCACCTCAGCGCCTCCTATTCACCGACTACGATCCAATTCGTGGCTCCAGTTCTCACCATGTGTCGGTCACCTAAGCCAATCAGTTGGGTAAGGGGATCGTACTGATAGAACCGCTGGGCAGCGCCTAATATAACGTTATTTCATTGCCCGAATTTTAGGAGCAGCCCTCTTGGCACCGAGACAACACAATTCCCAACTTGAACATATTGCCGTACCTGCCCGGGGTTCTGCCAGAAGCTGGGACAAGCCGTATGTTACCCGCCTAAACTCAGTGGCAACGTAGGATAATTGTCGTTGTTTTGCAATAATACTTTATATCATTCAATGCAGGACGTCAGATCGTTTACGCGCATTTTGCTGCGCCGGGAGCTAAGGGCTTCCATTGACAAAGCCGTCTCGAACTGTACCGAGCGGTACGTACACAGCCGAGACATATTTGCAAGAATCGATAGCTGAGGCGGCTTCCCTGATGTTGGTGCCATTGCGGTCCAATCTGTTGCCGCAGCTCGCTGGAAATCGGTGGGCGCTGTCTTTATGTTGCCCTCATACGCCAAAGGCAAATTGCTTTTTTTGAAATGAGTCTTTTTGCCTCCCCTCAGGGGCAGGCTTTCACGAAGGATGTGATCGGCAGCATTGCCACATCACCGACGGCGACGAAGCCAGGATTGAAAAACTTCTCCTTGCCATAGAGCATATCCTCTCCGTCTAACGCCTTGAGGGTTCCGCCCGCCGCACGCAGCACAGCATCGCCAGCGGCGATATCCCATTCGCACGTAGGGGTAAGTCTTGGATATAAATCGGCCTCTCCGGCTGCCACCATGCATATTTTTAGGCTGGAACCTCGCGAAACGCATTCCAGTACGGGATATTGCGCCAAATACTCGTAGGTTGGGCCTGAACTATGGGAGCGTGAGGCAACCGCCGTGATCCCGCCTTTCGGTGCTGCGCGGATGCGGAGTGGAGCTTGAACGCCAATCGTGCCATCTGCCGCAACCCTTGCGCTCCATGCTTTCCCGATCGCCACGTCACCTACGAATAGCCGTCGCTCAGCTGGCGCATAAACCACACCTAAGCTGGGAATATAGTTCTCGATCAATGCTATATTAACAGTAAAATCGCCGCGCTGCTCGATGAATTCTTTGGTGCCATCGAGCGGATCAACCAAGAAGAAACTACCGGCTGTCTTGGGTATGCGCCCGGACGCGACTTCCTCTTCAGCCACTATAGGCACATTCGGCGCGAACGTGGCGAGCGCCGTCAAAATTAACGCCTCAGCCGCTGTATCCGCCTCCGTCACGGGCGAGGCATCACTTTTGCTGGTTACGGCAAACTGCGCCCGGTAGATGCCCATAATAGCTTCGCCTGCGCGAACGCACGTTTCAGACAACGCCATAAGCAGCGCTGCCCGCCCAATTGTGGATCCGTCGTGGTTTTCCATGCCAATAGCCTGAGGTCTCAAAGCTAACTTTGGTTATAACATTGCCTAGATCACCATGCCAATAGCTTCTGTAGCTTGCCCCAAGCCAGCATCATCACCGGTCAAGCTACTCGGGAAAATCGAACACTCTCCAGCAAAGCGCCTAGGGCGAAGGGGATTTTCGTAAGCTGCCCGCCGAAATCATGCATCGTTGACGATCTAAGAAAATGTCCCTAGGCTAATGATAGAATATAGTGTTTCTTGGTGAGTGACCCGTGAGTAAAATCTTTTCTACACTAATGACGCGGGCCCTCCCGCAGAGCAGAATTGACATGCTTGCGACACCGCGATGGGACTCGGGTATAGCGAAGCTACATCTCCGCACGCTTCGTGTGTCGAAGCTCGATAAGGAATGCGTCGCGATTGTGACGCTGCCGAAGTGCGGCTCGACTCTCCTCTGCTATGTGACCGCGCTGGTTAACACGCGCAACACGATTCAAAACTTCCGCAACGATTTCGACCTTGTACCGATGCTCTCGTTTCCGGCGAGGCAGATCGCGCAGAATTTCAATGCACGGCAGGACGGAGAATATCAGCTCTACAAGGTCAACGGGCGGCTTCTTGACATCGAGCAGTCGTTACGAGAGGCCGGGATTACGCGCCAAATCTGGATGTCGCGTGATTTCCCGGGCTATTTTCGATCATGGTTTGCTTGGGCGCGGGAGTTCGTGCCACGGGTGCGCTGGCAGCGATGGTATCAACGCCACCTCGATTGGAACGTGTTTAAGCGCCGAGCACTTAAGAAATCGGCTCGGTTCCATATCGATGAGCTTTGGTTCGTTTATTCGCAGATGAAGGCGGGCAACGACAACATCTTCTTTCTGACGTACGACGACTTGACGAAGAAGAAGGAGGCAACGGTTCGAAGCTTAGCTCGCTGGCTTGGAATCGAGGTCGATGAAACTGTCGTAGCCGGAATCGCGCAAAAGACTTCGAAGGAGGCGATGGCAGTGGGCAACCGCTTTGACCCGTTGACCTTCGGCGACGGCGAGGGCGTTAGCAAGGTAAACCTGGATGACCATGCCCACCAGCTCAGTTCCGACGAACTCGAAATGTATGATCTAATGTTCCGCGCACGATTCGGCGCTGAAGGAATCAACTCGTATCAGGAATTGGTGCTTCGCTTCCGAAATTTTCGTGAAGTCAGCGAGCCACTCGTCGTGCGGGGCTGATAGTTTTTTCCAGCTCCCTCGAGCCATAGATGGAGGAATCCAGTGACTGAGTTACTTCACGTGGACGGTGGACTCGCGACCCTAGGCGCGGAGCTCGTTGAAGTGCGAACGCTGCTCGAAGAGCGCTTCTTGCGGTGGGCTTCAGAGATTGGCGCGGCTCATATGCTCTTCCCCCCTCTCTTACGCATCAGCGATCTCGGCCGCTTCGACTACTTTCAGAATTTCCCTCATCTCGCGACAGTTACGAGTCAGATCAATCCCAACCACCTCTCTGAGTATCAAGCGCCCGGATGTACCTGTTCGGTTCCTTCGACACACCTGGTCGATTCCGAATATATGTTACCTTCGGCAGCTTGCTATTCGATTTATCTGCATCTCAAGAACTCCAGACTCGATGCGGCAAAGTATGTCACCACCGTTGCGACCTGTTTTCGGAACGAGCGCGAGTATTCTGGCCTCTCACGTATGCGAGGATTTTCTATGCGTGAGATCGTTTGCATCGGAGAGCACTCCGCAGTTGTCGAGCACCTCGCGTCTTTCAAGAAGAAAGTCCTGGATTTCTCAGCCGCGCTTCAACTTGACTTGAAAATCGAGACCGCAGCCGATCCATTCTTCCAGCCGACTGGTGAGGCTGACAAGGTTACTGGTGCGCGCGCGCTCATGGCGAAGTTGTTCCCAACGAAGGAGGAGTTCGTCTATGGGTCGGGCCTAGCGATCGCGTCGCTGAACTTCCATCGAAATTTCTTCGGTGAGCGCTGCAACATCACCACTTCCGATCACACTCCTGCCTTTACTGGTTGCGTCGCATTTGGGATCGAACGCTGGCTGTACGCGCTCCTTACTTCTTTCAAGGATGACACGCGCTCGATTGTCGACGCGATTAATGCGGCTTCTAAATCGTGATAGAGCGGTTTGTATATGGGCTTGTCCCAAACTACAGTGCTCGCCCCAAGCGGGGACTGCACGAACTCACCTTCATGCCTTGTTAACCTGAGGTCGAGTGTGGCCTCCTCTTGTTTCCGTGCTGACAGTTGGCCAAGCGAGCCTTTGCCTAAGTCACTCGCTTTCGCTGTCCCGTGCGCGACTACGAGCGCCTACTTAAAACACTCCTAATATAAATGGCATTGCACCCGTCTTTCTTGCGCTGCGATGGGCCGTCAACTACCTCGTAGTCCTGAACTGCTCTAGGACCTACGTAGTCCTGAAGTGAAAACGAAGCTAAGATCTGCACCATCAATGGTGGATACGCCCAGCAAATGGCAGGCCAGTGTAGTTCTCGCAGAATGCCGTCAGGGCGGCGCGGGAGGAAACCAAGTCCTTGAGCCGGGCACGTTGAAGGCGTTCGTCGAAATGCTGTCCGGGGATATAATGGAGCAGCTCTGTCATTGACCTAGAAAATTCCTGCGCGCGCCAAATGCGCTGCAGCGCCACCTCGGAGTAACGATCCAACACCGTGCGGTTGCCCTGCTTGAAGTAGGTAATGAACCCATCCGACAACACAGACACGTCGGCTGCCGCCAGATTCAGACCCTTTGCGGCTGTCGGCGGTACAATATGAGCCGCATCGCCAGCCAGAAACAGATTGCCGTATTGAAGCGGCTCAACCACGAAGGAGCGCATGCGGGTGATGCTCTGCTGAATGATCGGCCCTTCGTTCAGACGAGAGTTGTCACTGGTTTTCATGCGCGTCTGAAGCTCTTTCCAGATCCGTTCAGCGCTCCAGTTCTCGATTGTGTCGTCCGGCGGAACCTGCAAGTAGAGGCGACTGATCTGGTCGCTGCGCATGCTCTGCATCGAGAAGCCGCGGCGATGGTGAGCATAGATGATTTCATTGGAAATCGGCGGTGCTTCCGCGAGGATTCCCAGCCACGCAAACGGGTAGTCCCTCATGAAGACTGTTAGCAAATCGCCTGGAATCGCCTGCCGACAGACGCCGTGGAAGCCGTCGCAGCCGGCAACGAAGGTCGCCGTAAGCGTGTGAGTGCTTCCGGATTTATCTTGGTAGTGTACAACCGGTGCATCGCTCTGAATTCTGTCGAGCCGCACGTCGGAAACCTCAAAATGGATTGGATCTCCTGTCAGGTCGCGTGCAGCCAGCAGATCTTTCACCACTTCTGTCTGCGGGTAGAGGACCGTGATCGCCCGTCCGGTCAGGTTTCGCATGTCGATACGCTGGCGGCGGCCCTCGAACCGCAGCTCGAACCCCTCGTGAAACTTGCCTTCCCGATGGAGGCGGTCACTGACGCCGATGGCATTTAGGAGGTCAACCGTCGGCTGTTCGAGGAGGCCAGCCCGCAAACGGTGCTCCACATAGTGTCGATCACGCGCCTCTAGGATTACATTGTGGATTCCGGAGAGCGTCAGCAGTCTGCCGAGAAGAAGACCTGCTGGGCCTGCCCCGATGATGGCGACTTGCGTATTGGATACTATGCTCATTTACAACAACTTCCAGCGTTTGATTAGCCGCAGCCCGCTTGATGACCTCGTCCAATTCTGCGCTTTGATCACCTGACGTACTTGCGCGCAAACCCCGGAACCATGCGTCGCAAGAGTCTGCGCCTCTCTGAGATACCCATCCCGCCGAGCTGCTCTTTTCGTTTCTAGAAGCTCGTCGCTCTAACATCCTGCTTTACGCACAGGTCCGCCGCCGTTAATCCGCTTTCCAACTCTTGCCGAAGCGCGATGATCTATTCACCTATCGAATTCGACTGCTCGCCCCGCAATAAACGGGATTCTACACTCTGCTGGAGAAGCTTCAGGGAATGTCTCCCCTATTTGATACGGCAGCTACCTGTTAGAGTCGCGCAGCACCCTGTGTCAGCTAGATTAGGGAGAACTTAAACTTTGAGACTAGTATGAAACATACCGATTCAGGAGCTCAATTCCGCGACGCTTGATGTTGGCAGGAGCAAGAACCGATCATCGTCGATCATTCCGTTCCGATAAAAGAAATCTATGGTCCGGCGGAACCAAACTTGATGTACCGCTCTGCGACTCTCGGAATTTCGAAGTGCGTTCCGCATTGCAAATGATGAAGGAAATCCACAGCAGCTAACTACGTCAGCATCTTCATATGTATTTCTATTATACATCAGACCAACAAAGTAATTTATTATTGCTTTTATTTGGGTTGATACTTGCTTCCGTATGTCTTCAGAATCTGCAACTTCCTTGAATAATGCACTCACGACCTGACGACCAAATGATACGTGTCTGGATTCATCGATATGATGACTGTGGTTGATATCTCGGACGATCGGCGGGACAAGGGGATTATTTCCAACCTTATGGTTGTAAAAATCGACGAACTCCTCAAAAATGAGCGTGCTTGCAAACATATATAACTCTTGCAGAATAGGAGGAGTGTCCTGCTTCATGCTGAAAGAAGGTGTTTTATAAATTTTGTCTGCATACATTCTGCAAAATTTTGCAAAATACTCCATATGCTCATTCTCTTCAGCTATGAATGTATGCATATACTCTGAAACTTCGTCGTATCTTGGTTCATAAATGCAGTCTGCGACAAACTTCAGCGCCTCTTTGATGCCATGAACATTTAGACTGAAGAAGTTTATCGCCTCCCATTTACTTAGCTGGCATTTTTGCTGGAAATTGAGAGATTCATGAATCTCTGTGCCAAATGTAGTTAAGAGATCTTCATCACACCACAAGGATTCTACTGGCAACGTTTCTGGCCACGTGAACGCCACTAGGCCACTATTTTTTTCCGATAACTCGATTAACCTTTTGATTTTTGATGCGTTGATGTCCATATTTTCCTCTATACTTTCCGAATTTGTGGGCTGTTAACGCATAGTGACTTGCCACAGAGCTGCACGTCAACCTTCGTTTATGTTGTAACATGTGAGACTTAGGAATAAATAGAGATAGATTTTCTACCGACGCCCTTCTTCCAGGACACCTTTCATGCACCTACAGGATGCAAATATCGGAGAAATTCCTGAATGCCTCCCGCTCAGGCCAGGCCCTAGCTAAAAATTGAAGCATAATAGTTAAGGCGGTAAGCGAAGTAGAAAGTATGCTTTCAACCCTGATGAGCCAGCAAAAATCATAAGGCATCTCCGCATTGCTAGTCGCATGCTCGCAAAAGAACCAGCCCATCCGCAAGTAAACTCCGGCAAGCAAACTAATGAAACTACACTTTATCTGAGAGAATGCGCTCTCCTTGGGTTACGTTCTTAGATGCAAATACTAAACAGCACCAATGGTTCATAGTAAATGCTAGTTAGCCATCTCCACAAGCTTGAGGCAGAGTCTATCCATATACTCCGCGAAGTTGCAGCAACGCTTTGCAAGCCAGTCATGCTCTACTCTATTGGGAAAGACTCTGCTGTGATGATGCACCTCGCAATGAAGGCTTTTTATCCTGCCAAACCGCCATTTCCATTTTTGCACATCGATACGACTTGGAAGTTCAAAGAAATGATCACATTCCGCGATCGAATATCGGCGGAATATGGCATTGAACTTCTCGTTCATACTAATCGTGATGGTACTGACCAGGTGGTGAACCCATTCACATATAGTTCGGATGTTTATACCCAAATCATGAAAACCGAGGCATTGAGACAGGCACTTGATAAATACGGTTTTGATGCCGCCTTCGGAGGCGCCCGGCGTGACGAGGAAAAATCACGTGCGAAGGAACGTATATTTTCTTTTCGCAGCGCAAAGCATTCCTGGGACCCCAAAAATCAGCGTCCAGAGATGTGGAAGACCTACAATACACGAGTGAAAAAGGGCGAATCGATCCGTGTCTTTCCATTGTCAAACTGGACGGAGCTTGACATATGGCTATACATTAGGCGGGAGAATATCCCGATCGTGCCACTCTATTTTGCCGCAAAACGGCCCGTGATTAATCGCAGCGGCACGCTGATCATGATAGACGACGAGCGAATGCCGCTTGGTCCAGGCGAAAAAGTAGAAGAGCGAATGGTTCGCTTTCGCACGCTTGGTTGCTATCCTCTTACCGGCGCTGTTGAATCGACCGCTGAAACGCTTGACGACATAGTCAAAGAGGTGCTTGGCGCTCGCACCTCGGAACGGCAGGGACGGCTCATCGACAATGATCAACCCGGTTCTATGGAAAGGAAAAAACGAGAGGGATATTTCTAATGAAAGGCGGGTTTAAGCCGGATCCTTCTCGTGACGCAGGCGGTTATGCTAGCCCGCATAAAAAATCGCTCCTGCGCTTTCTAACTTGTGGCTCTGTGGATGACGGAAAATCAACCCTCATAGGACGGTTGCTCTACGATACCAAAAGCCTCTTTGACGACCAGCTTTCCACCCTGAAACGGGAGAGCATCCAGTATGGCACAGCAGGCGATGATATTGATTTTGCACTTCTACTGGACGGGTTGGAGGCAGAGCGTGAACAAGGCATCACGATTGATGTCGCCTACCGGTTCTTCTCTACGCCGAAGCGTAACTTCATCGTAGCCGACGCCCCCGGTCATGAAGAATATACTCGCAATATGGTCACCGGCGCCTCAACAGCCGACCTTGCTATCGTTTTAGTTGATGGCCGGCACGGCATCCAGCAGCAGACAAAGCGCCATAGTTTCATCGCTTCGCTTCTTGGTATCCGCCATATCGTGCTCGCGATTAATAAGATGGACTTGTTGCACTATGAGCAAGATGCCTATGAAAAGATAGCCGCCGCTTACACAGCCTTTGCTGAAGGGCTTGGTTTCACGACCATCATCCCGATACCAATATCGGCACGCTATGGCATCAATATAATCACGAAATCAGAAGAGACGCCGTGGTATGGTGGTCGCTCGCTGCTCGACCATCTCGAAACGATTTCGATCAGTCATGATGGGCGAGAAAGCCCCCTCCGCTTTCCAGTGCAATGGGTTAATCGACCTGATCTCAATTTCCGTGGCTTTTGCGGGCAGGTTGCCTCGGGAATGGTTTCGGTAGGAGATGCTGTCACAGTTGCAAAATCTGGCCAGCAGACAACTGTCAAACGCATCATCACCTATGATGGAGATCAAACTACGGCGATTGAGGGTCAGGCCGTGACGCTGGTCTTGAGCGATGAAGTGGAAGTGTCGCGCGGAAATTTGCTAGTTTCCCCGATAGCGAGGCCCGATGTTGCCGATCAGTTTCAAGCCCATGTTATCTGGTTTAGCCACGATCCACTGATCCCCGGGCGCCCCTACATTCTAAGAACTGAGAACGATAGCACAACCGCTACTGTTACGGCCCTGAAATACAATATTGACGTCAATAGTTTCGCTCACCAGTCATCAAAAACATTGATGGCGAACGAGATCGGGCTTTGTAACCTGTCAACGCAACAGCCGATCTGCTTCGACAGCTATGCCGAAAATCGCACGACTGGCAATTTCATATTGATTGACCGCTTTACAAACGCAACTGTCGGAGCCGGGATGATAAATCACTCTCTGCACCGTGCGCAAAATGTCCATTGGCAGGCGCTCACGATCGATAGAACTGCACGCGCAGAGCAAAAAAGCCAACGTCCCGTCGTCCTTTGGTTCACCGGCCTTTCTGGTTCTGGAAAGTCCACGATAGCCAATCTCGTTGAAAAGTTGCTGCATGCGAGTGGCAAGCACACCTTCCTACTTGATGGTGATAATGTCCGGCACGGTCTAAACCGTGATCTCGGCTTTACCGCAGAGGATCGGGTTGAAAACATTCGCCGCATTGCCGAGGTGGCAAAACTTATGGCGGATGCTGGCCTCATCGTGCTGGTATCATTTATCTCACCCTTCCGATCCGAGCGACAAATGGCACGCGAGCTTATGCCCGAGGGCGAGTTTGTCGAGATCTTTGTGGACACGCCAATCGAAGAATGCATGCGGCGCGACCCCAAAGGTCTCTACAGGAAAGCAATGGACGGACAGCTTCCTAATTTCACTGGCATCTCATCCCCTTACGAGGCTCCAGAAAACCCAGAAATCCATCTTCGCACAATAGATCACGACTCGTTAACGTTGGCACTTGAGGTGCAAGACTATTTGAATCATCTTCATGCTACAGAGTAGGCACGCTCATCCAACGCGACCTAAACGGCTGAGTGATAGCTGTAAACTTACTGGCTCTATGGCTTAAATCTGACGACTTGCCACTGAAAAATTCCTTCAGCGGCTCGGGTTCTACTCTAATATGCCAGCATGCATTCGCTGAGTTGACCGTGCCTATTGGCTGATCTGAAGAAATAGTTCCGGTACCCGTCAATACAGACCTAGGCTCCGTCTGCATCGTGCCGCAGAGCAGTGTCGCTGATGCAGGCGGATGGGCTTCAGTGTTGTCACATTAGCTCGCATTAGGCGTACCAAGACAATTCAATCATCAGTCGAACTCACGCAAGGCCGCTCGCAGACTTCAACAATACTGATGCATTGAGACGTGCAGGTGAGTGGGGAGAGCAGATCAGCGGGAGTGATGGAACGAGTAGACTGCGCACAGCTGAGAAAACACTCATTAACTGCGATAGCTATCTAGGTGATCGTAAGCACTGCATTGCACGCCCCGCAGGCAGAACTGCAGATGCGAGCCCCTGGCTCTGTGATTGAGCTCCATATACGAGCTATGTGTTTAGTCCCGGGCTTTAATGGTGTAATCTTTTCGCCTGAGTGGAAGGAAGCACTATGGGGCAGGTTCTACACGGGAGCGCCACGACGACAGAGGCGATCCGTCGCGCAATCCAGCATAGTCAAGAGAGCCTGAGAGCACTCTCCAAGCGTTACGGCATTAACCCGAAGACGGTGGCGAAGTGGAAGAAGCGCAGTTCAGTCGCGGACCTGCGGACGGGCCCGAAGGAACCTCGCTCGACCGTGCTTGCGGTGGAGGAGGAAGCGATCATCGTCGCCTTCCGCCAGCATACGCTCTTGCCTCTCGATGATTGCCTGTATGCCCTCCAGCCGACAATTCCGCATTTGACACGGTCCTCGCTGCATCGCTGCCTGCAGCGGCATGGGATCGGGCGCCTGCCGGAGGTCGAAGGCGACAAGCCGGTCCGCAAGAAGTTCAAAGCTTATCCGATCGGCTTCTTCCACATCGACATCGCCGAGGTTCAGACAGCAGAAGGCAAGCTGCGCTTGTTCGTTGGGATCGACCGGACATCCAAGTTTGCTTATGCCGAACTCCATCAAGAGGCGGGCAAGATGGCGGCGGCCCAGTTCCTGCGCAATCTCATCGCCGCAGTTCCCTACGCCATCCACACGGTGCTGACCGACAACGGAATCCAGTTCACCAACCAAGCCCGTCACAAATACGCCTTCCACCCCATCTTCGACCGGGTCTGCGACGAGAACGGCATCGAGCACAGGCTCACGAAAATCAATCATCCGTGGACAAACGGACAGGTCGAGCGCATGAACCGCACCATCAAGGACGCGACCGTCAAGCGCTTCCACTACGATGGCCATGATCAGCTGCGGCGGCACCTCCAGGACTTCATCGACGCCTACAACTTCGGCCGCAGGCTCAAGACCCTCAAGGGACTCTCGCCCTACGAGTTCATCTGCAAACAATGGACTTCCGAGCCAGAACGGTTCACCCACAACCCAATCCACCAAATGCCGGGACTAAACAGGCATAATTTTTCAGAGATAGGTCAAGCTCGAGACCGATCCTTCCGTGGCCGTGCGGCCGATGGCTTCACCCATGAGGGGGGCGATGGAGATGACGCGGATGTTGTGCGCCACCTTCACGGCTTCGGTTGGCATGATGGAATCGGTGATGACCAGCTCCTTCAGGCGGGAGCCCGCGATGCGCGCCACCGCGCCGCCGGAGAGCACACCGTGAGTGATGTAGGCATAGACATCCTTGGCGCCTTGGGCGAGGAGGGCGTCGGCGGCGTTCACCAGGGTGCCGCCGGAATCCACGATGTCGTCCACCAGGATGCAGGTGTGGCCAGAGACGTCGCCGATGATGTTCATGACCTCGGACTCGCCGGGGCGCTCGCGGCGCTTGTCCACGATGGCGAGCTGGGCGTCGATGCGCTTGGCGAGCGCGCGGGCGCGGACCACGCCACCCACGTCGGGCGAGACCACCATGCGGTTGCCGCCGTCGAGGTGCTCCTTGATGTCGCGGGCCAGCGTCGGCGCAGCGAAGAGGTTGTCGGTCGGGATGTCAAAGAAGCCCTGGATCTGGCCAGCATGGAGATCGAGGGTCAGGACGCGGTCGACGCCTGCATGGGCGATGAGGTTGGAGACCAGCTTGGCCGAGATCGGTGTGCGCGATGTAGACTTCCGGTCCTGACGGGCATAGCCGAAATAAGGGATCACCGCCGTAATGCGCTTGGCCGAAGAGCGGCGCAGGGCATCGGTGATGATGAGGAGTTCCATAATGTGATCGTTTGTGGGGAACGAGGTCGACTGGATGATGAAGACATCCTCGCCGCGCACGTTTTCCTGGATTTCGACGAACACTTCCATGTCCGCGAAGTGCTTCACCTGGGCCATGGCCAGTGGAACATTGAGATAGGCCGCGATGGCCTCGGCCAGGGGACGGTTGGAATTTCCCGCAACGAGCTTCATGCAAGCAACTTCTGCTTTGAGTGACCTGTCGAGCCCGCTGCGCGACAAGCATTCGTCCACGCTGCCAGGCGCATGGCTCTTAGCAGCGATATGGAAATGTAACAATAGAGGGGAGGCTTTCACCCGCTACAAGTTCGGCCTGTTGCTATGCAATTATTGCATCGCAACAAGGAAATTGTCGCCCGAGACCTCTGCCACCTGAATAGGGGTTTCGGAAGTGGCTGGGATTTACGGTACGGTTTTCGGCTTCGCGGCTGTCAAAAACTCGGCAATTTCATCGAGGCTGGCCTTTATGGGCTTCGCGAGCAACGCCTTGTCAAGAGCCGATATGAAGGAGGCGGGAGGAGAACACCATTGGCCAGCCGCTTGAACTGGCGCCATCTGGACGAACAGATCTCAGACATAGATCACCTTGGTTTCCCCATCTCGGTCTCGTTCGGCTAGAAGCTCTTCTCCTCCAACGCCTTCAGTCGTTTGACGTCCAAGACATCCATCCCGGCGAATTTAGGCTTCCAATTGTAGAGGGTCGCTTCCGACATGCCGTGCTTGGGGCATAGGTTGGAAGCTTTCACTCCCGCCTCCTGCTCCCGCAGCATCCCGATGATCTGCTCTTCCGTAAACCGTGAATGCTTTATGGTCCGTCCTTCAATAAGGCCGAACTTTAAATTCCAGATGGAGGTAATCTTAGAGACAGGTCAATATAACAATAATTTAAATTGTCACTGAAATTTATCCTTGCGATCTGGACGAGATTCTTCAACTTTCGTCGGAGGCTAAGAGGTGAGGTTTGGAAATACTCACAGGTTCGATTGAGCGCGTCACTTTCCACAACACGGAAAACGGCTTCGCGGTGCTGCGTGTCTATGTTCGTGGCAAGCAGGATCTCGTGACAGTCGTCGGGCATACTCCTTCGATCTCGGCCGGCGAATGGATGACGGCCAGCGGCGTCTGGATCCGCGATCATGTCCACGGCCCGCAATTCAAAGCGGATGTGCTGACCACAATACCCCCTACGGGAGTGAAGGGGATCGAGAAATATCTCGCATCAGGGCAAATTCGTAGCATCGGTCCGGCTATTGCCAAGCGTCTTGTTGCTGCGTTTGGCACAAAGACCTTCGAGATCATTGAGGCGAACCCGGAGCGGTTAATCGAGGTGCCTGGGATTGGCCCTACGCGAGCTGCCCGTATCATCTCCGGTTGGGCCAATCAAAAGGCAGTGCGTGAGATCATGATCTTTCTCCATGCACATGGCGTTGGAACGGCTCGTGCTGTCCGCATCTTCAAGACCTATGGCTATGACGCCATCACGGTCATGAAGAACGATCCATACCGACTCGCCCGTGACATAAGAGGCATCGGCTTTAGAACGGCCGATGCCATCGCGTCCAAACTTGGCGTGGAAAGAACCTCACCTCAGCGTATCGGGGCAGGCATATTGTTCGCTCTCCAGACGGCTATGGATGAAGGTCACTGCGCTCTGCCCGTCGATGATCTTACACAGCTAGCGCAACAGTTGCTGGAGGTCGATCCACCACTGATCCGTGCTGCCATTGTCGATGAGCTTGCCAAGGGCAACGTCGTCTCGGATACGGTTGACGATAAGATCTGCCTTTTCCTGAAGGGCCTCTACCTTGCCGAACAGGCCATTGCGGCTCGGCTGAGGGAACGGGGATCCGGCACCCTGCCCTGGCCTCGGATCGACCTCACGCTTGCCATTCCATGGGTCGAAGCCCGCACAGGAAAGAGGCTGGCAGCGTCCCAGCGCGAAGCCCTTGAACTCGTGCTCAGCTCTAAGGTTGCGGTGGTGACAGGCGGCCCCGGGGTGGGCAAGACCACGCTCCTCGATACGGTTCTCCGGCTTCTAGCAGTCAAAGGCATCAAAGTCGCTCTGGCCGCTCCAACGGGCCGCGCTGCCAAGCGGATAACGGAGCAAACCGGAATCGAGGCGAAAACCCTCCACCGCCTCCTGGAAGTCAATCCGGAGCATGGCGGCTTTTCGCGCAACGAGGAAAACCCGCTCGACTGCGACCTGCTGGTGGTGGACGAAACTTCGATGGTGGACGTGCCGCTCATGAACGCCCTGACGAAGGCCATTCCATCTCATGCCGGACTGCTGTTGGTGGGAGATGTGGACCAACTGCCCTCAGTCGGGCCTGGCCAGGTTCTAGCCGACATCATTGCCTCTGGGCGCATCCCGGTTGCACGCCTGACCGAAGTGTTTCGGCAGGCTGCAGAAAGTCGGATCGTCGTCAATGCCCATCGCATCAATCAAGGGCAAATGCCTGAGACGTCCAAGGCTGGGGAGAAAAGCGATTTCTATTTCATTGAGATCAATGAGTCTGAGCAGGGCATAGGCAAGATCCTTGACATGGTTCGGGAGCGCATACCGAAACGATTCGGCCTTGATCCAATGCGCGATATCCAAGTGCTCTGCCCCATGAATCGAGGCGTGCTCGGAGCCCGCAATCTCAACATTCAGCTCCAAGATGCGCTCAATCCGAACCCTCCAGCGAAAGTGGAGCGCTTCGGCTGGCGCTTCTCCTCCGGCGACCGCGTAATGGAAACCCAGAACGACTACGATCGGGAGGTGTTCAATGGCGATCTCGGAAAGGTGATCCGGATTGACAATGAGGAAGGAGCATTGATCGCATCGTTCGATGGACGAGAGGTATCCTACCCGTTGGAAGAGCTCGATACCTTGGTGCCTGCGTATGCGATGACGATCCATAAATCACAGGGTTCGGAATACCCCGTTGTAATCATTCCCGTTGTGACCCAGCACTACACCATGTTGGCGAGAAAACTGTTTTATACAGGCGTAACGCGAGGCCGACGTTTGGTCGTCCTCGTTGGGCAAAGGAAAGCAGTAGCAATGGCCGTTAGAAGCGGAAACACCAAGCGGCGATGGACCAAGCTAGGTGAATGGCTAGCCGCGTCCTGAACACGGCTACTCCCAGCAGGGTAGATCGCCCGCCTCGGAACGATGCTCTACTTTTTCATGCGGTAGACATTGGCAGCACTAGCTCGCAAGGCTGCGATCTCGGTTGACATAGCGTTACTTCGGTCGGTCAACTCTGCCTTCGCAGCCTCCAGCCCCTCGATTTTAAGAAGCGCCTCGTTGTACTCAAGATTCATGAGGTGCAGTTCCGTTGCGATCGCATTGAGTGCATTCCGCATGGAATTTATCTTGTCGAAATCGACCTCTCCCGGACGTGGTTTATCGAGCCGCTTGCGAAGACCGGAGAACCATTGATCGAACTGCCTTTTCGTTTTCTCGTGCGTTGGATTCTTGAGGGTCGACCTCGAGACCTTTGCCCGTGTGAGGACATGGATCTTCGTCAGGCGCTTCCTGTTGTGGGGATAGTAGCCGTACTCGGAGATCTCGGCTTCGACCACCGATATGATGTGGTCGATCTTGGCGATGGTCTCCTGTTTCTCATTCTGCGCCCATGCGAGCAAGCCTCTTTCGTGTTTCATCTCAGGAGGCTTCCTTCAGGTGAACCATGACGCGAGGATCCGCGAGGTAGGATTGCCGAATGTCATCGAACCGATCGAGCTGCATCCGAAGCTGCCCTCGCCACCATGCCCCGAGAAGATCGCCCGTCTGTGTTTCCAGCGCCTGGAGAATGCGCTCGATCGCCCCTCGGCAATCGGACCTCCCCGCAGCCAATTCAAGGCGGTGTGAGCAATCGCCGACACAAGCAGCGACGTCAGGAATCCCCCGCCCTTGAGTACAGGGTCCACGTTGTGTCGGCATTTTGGTGCAAAGAACATTTCGCCGGACCAGAGCGACGTGCCCTCCGTCCAAGCTGAGGATCCGAGCTGCCTCATTAAGCACATCCGTGCCAAGGTCTTTTGCCCCGGAGCGCGCTGCGAGGCGATCACGAAGACCCACCACGTTCCTTGCGGCCGACCCACCATTCTTGTCGGCTGCGTCGACAGCCTCACGCGCCAAGAGAAGCATGGCCTCTTGAGCGATACGGCGTATATCGTCCTGGAGCTCTGGATCGGAGAGGATATAGTTGACCGTCATTTCCGGATCACGATGCCCCAGAATGTCGTACAGGACCGATGTCGCGCCAGCGAGTGTAAGCGCAGCGAGCCTGACGGCGGTCTTCCTGAGGCGATGGGGGTGGCAGGACTCGCCGAGGAGCTCGGACAGGCTCCGGCCATCGCTCCTCACTTCGTCGCAGAACGTCCTGAGGGCATATCCCATGGAATTGAGCTGGGGATGGGAGCCATCCTCGTCGGCATTCCTGAACGATACCCAGAGGAAGTCCTTGCCCGGAGCGAAGATCTCAGCAAGACGCTTCTGCCGCTGAATGGCCTGGACGACGATCCTGGGTAAGGGCCAATCCCGTTCCTCGCCTCCGTCCTCGTCGCTGAACTTGAAGGTGTGACCGATGAGAAGACCTTCGGAGTCGATCGATCGGAGGCAGTTGCGTCTCAGGCCCATGACTTCGCTGTCACGCATCCCCGTCGACAGGCTCACGATGATCAGGTGAGCCGCCTGAAGACGGGCCAGAAGGGTTCGGATGCCGCCCGGACTTGAGGGCGGCCAACTCGCAAGCTGCTCTGCCCCTTCGCCCCCATCCCGGGCGGACCGGACCTGCAAGGAGTACGGGAAATCCATGCCCACGTGGAGCTTTCGACCTCTCCAGGCCTGAAGAGCTACAACCTTCGCCGCTCGTGTCGCATCCTTGGTGTTGATGCCGTTGGCGGGCTGTCCGATAATACGCTGCAAATCGGACCAACAGGTCAGGAGATCGTCCCCGATTTCCGCGGCGAACCAATATGCTGCGCTCCCCAGTGCTGCCGTGAACTCATCGGGGAGGGGCCGATAGGGATCCGGTTCGTCTTGGCTCCTGACCGGGAGCGACTGTCCTTTACGGGGAGGCTCCTGCCCAATCTCGATTGCGTACTCGAAGAAATCATCGATGCCCCCCATTGCTTTTAGATCGCGCAGCTTGGGCGCAACGTGTTTCCGGAAATACGGAATGCAACTCAGAAGCCGCGCACATGCTGAACGATCGACGTGTAGGAAGATTGCCGGCCCCTCACCCGGTGCGTTCTCGAGTATCCATCGTACAGCCCGAATGAGTTCTTGGCAGAACCTGACCCAAGATGACGGCTTCGGCGGAGACTGAATGCGTTTCGCATTCCTGATTGGGATGCAGAAGAGGATTGCGGCCATCCGCTTGACGCGGCGGATCACATCCTCGGAGCGGGCACTCGTCCGCTTCCAACCATCCGGCAGCGCTCGTTCGAACTCAATCGTACGCCGGCCGGCACGCTGAGCGACGCCGGCCGGCACCCACTCTGGAGGCACAACCCAGACATCCTGCTCGAGAGACATGGAAGGAATAAGGCTCAAAGTCCGGATCTCATCCCACGCCGCCGACCAAAGCCGCTCCAGCACCGGAGAGCGGCCAAGATGTTCCCGCACCTCCTCGTAGGAGACCGGGTCAGCAAGAGCATTCCTGCTCACGAGCCCCCTCATGCCGCATCTCCCATGCCTGCCAGCTCGAAGACATAGATCTCGCCTTTGCGGATCTTGTCGGCATATGCCTCGACCGCCGCCTCGAATTCCTCCTGCCGTTCCTTGAAGGAGCGTATCACCGTTTCCTCGATCGCGGCCCATTCAGCGATGAACGACGATTGGCTCCAGCGATCAGGCGGGATCTGAGGGCGGATGTATTGGAGCTCAGCCATCCGCAAGGCGAGCGCCATGAACGTCTCCTCGAAGACAACGCCATGACGGCACAGCGTACAACGCTGATCGACACAGAGACCGCCTCTATGGTTTGGCGCCACCTCCACCGGCGGATCCGCCGGCGCGAGACATCCCATCCCCATTCGGGTGCGTTCCCGGTGCTCCGCAAGCCTTCGCCGCTGCTCCGGCGTCGCATCGCCGTACCTGACCCGTATGAACAGGATCGTCGGATCAATCCGACGCCAGGCCGCAACCTCGTCCCAGATCACGTCTTGCAATGTCTTGAACTCGGTCCAATGAGCCCGCCTTTGCTGTCTTTGGCGCAGGTAGTGCTTCGTAGAGCTAAGGCTGCGATGTCCCAAGGCACGCTTCACGAGGAACATGTTGTAGAGGCTGTCCTCGTAAACGAAAGCGGCAAAGCCATCCCGGAGATCGGACAGTTTCAATTCATCGATCTGCCGTTGCAGCTCATCCGTGTGCCAACTCAGACGTATTCCGTGTTCCCGCAGGATGGATCTCAGACGCTGGTTCATCACTTTGCGATCTGCCACCCTGAGATCACCGACCCTTCCGCCGATACCTAGATTCGCATTGCGGAAGAACAGCCATGGCGAAGAACAACTGCGCCGCATTTGCTCAAGACACCGCTCGTCCTCATGCGTTCGGTTGCGCTTGGCTTCCAGCGCTCTCACCTGGAATTTGAGGGCTTGGCGCAACGGCAGGGACCGCCTGATCTGATCCTTGATGACGCGGTAGGGGTGAAATTTGGGTCGTGTGAGACTGAATGAGATCTGCTCATCGCCCGTCCTGCCCTTCTCTCCGAAGATTGCAACCGTCTCGCCGAGATCCGATCCGAGGCGGTGCTGATGCCAGGCATCATCCGTTGAGATATCGATGTTCAGGACAGCATCAAGATTCCATCCGGTGTGGAGGAGAACGAGTGCCATGGCTACGAACGTGTCATCATAGGCTGGCACAAACCAGCGCACTCGATCAAACGATGTGGCATCTGTTCCGATAAAGGCGCTGGGCAGAATGAGTTCGTCCCCGTAGACGCTCGGTTGTTGATATCGCGACGAGCAGATGTCGATGGCCGTTGTGCCTGGATCCACCAGAGCCGCGTCGACATAACACTTGGTCAGGTGAGCGATGTTCTCGGATTGACGCCAAGCCGCGTCCAGATCCGAGTTCGCAGGATTTTTCCTTCCTCCAATGACGCCTTTCGCATAGACTTGGGGAGCGCGAGGCCCAACTTTCCTTGGATCCTGCCCGACTGCACTGAGGCCTGTTCCCTCAAACACTAGGCTATCCTGGCACCTGTGAATGTCCTTGAGCGCAGCATACAGGCGGCGGAGCAGAACCGGGTTCACATCCGCATGCTCGGTGTCGCGACGGTCCCTAATGGAGGGCCAGAGCAGCTGCGGTCTGGCCTCGCCAGCCAAGTCGCGCGCACGCTCGGCGAAGCGCTGCACAGCTTTGAGCCTGGCACGTGCGGCGCTCGGCCCGAGTTTGAGATCACGGATGAGATGTCCCTTGAAGAGTTGCCCCGTTCCGTGGGTGATATCTCTAAGCCGAACGATCACGCCTCCGGTCCGGGTCTCCATCGTATCGGCAAAGCGCCAAAAGCTTCTCAACGCAACCAGCGCCATCTGCGCGGAGGCCTTGGGCTTTCCGGTGCTCCACTCGGCGATGGCGGAAGCCAGAGCTTCGATGAGTTGCGGCCGCGGGGCGATGCCCAGTTCGGCATCGCCCTCTGCAAACGCGGAAAGATCCATCTCATGCCTGGCATGGGAGCGGTTGTGAGGGAAAACCCACCACTTCAAGCCGCTGGCGGTGTCAGGCTCGCCCGGAGGCCCGGCTGCCGCGGGGGATCGCGCCAATCTGCGCCGGGTCAGGTCGGCCATGACCTCTCTCCTTCCAGATATCGTGAGTAGCTCAGTCGGAAATTGGGGAGATAGATTTGATCGGCGACCCACTGAAGGTAAAGTTCAGTTGTACGCTCGCTGACGTGCCCCAGCAGCGGTCGGATATAGGTCTTGATCAAGCCCTCTGTCTGCAGCATGAGGACCCCGCGGGGCATCCGTTCGGGTAGCGCGGAATTGCGTTTTGCATCTTCTTCGATCAAGCGAAGCAAGAGCATGCAGGCAAATGCATGCCGCCCCACATGCGGGCTCCATCCTTTGTATGGAATTTTGTCGCTGTCGGTGAACGCACGGTAGATGGATTGTGTCGACAATGGACTGCCATCATCGGCAAGGAAGAATATGTCGGTCTTGGCAACACCGTCTTTGCGGTTCGCCGCGAGCCTCTTGCGCCAGAGCGTCTTATAGTCGTTCAGGACGACTAGGAAGGAGTGCTCGAACCTGATCGTTCGGATCTTCCCTTTGAGATCAGGATCGCCGACTTGGCGCTGCCCCTTGGTCCCATAGAAGATCTCCATCGCTGCGGGCATGTTCGGATCGAGATCATCCGGATCAGGAACCTGCCATGTCCTGAAGAGGGCCACCTCCTCTTTCCGCATCCCGGTCTCAACGATAGTGCGGCACGCAAGAGCTTTCGAGAATCCGTGCTTGAGATGAATATCATCGATCCATTCCGCCATGGTCTCGACGGTAGGCAGCACAAGATGCCGAGGATCCTGTCTTGTCTTCCCTAATTGGTTTCCGGAGGAGGATCTGATCCGTCCAGCCGACTGAGGAACACGGGAGCGCTCTAATGGAATCTGGAAGCTGCCGCGGAGACCACGATCCGAGGCCCACAGGAGGAAGTTTGCGGCAGCATCCGTCCTCTGATTGATGGTACTCGGCTGGAGTCCGAGGCGCCGTTTGTTATCATCCCGGAGCGTACTCCACTCTCCACTCCTCATATGCGTCTGGTAGCGGTCGAGCAGGTCTTTATAGGAGATGGTCCGCCAGTCGCGCTTATGAACTTCTAGATAAGTCAGAAAGTTGACGAGGGCATTCGCCAGGGTATCGACGGAGTTCTCACTTTGCACAGTCGTGCCCGCGACCGGATCGGCAGTTCGATTGTGGGGCTGCCAATCCCCAAGAGCCCACTCCCTCAGAAAGCGGCTTGGCTCGTAGGCATATGTGAGGTTGTCCCAGAGAACGAAGGGAACATGTGCAACGGCTGAGAAGCCGCACTCCGCCAACCGTTCCCGAATAGGCCCGAATAAATATGCCATCCCGACACCTTCAAGTCGGGATCTGTGTCTCTTCAGATTACTAAATGAACCGTTAACGGCGATTGATAGTCAAGACCCGTTTTTACCGTGAGATGTATCGCTCGATCCGCTCGATGAACTGCTTCAGCTGATCCGCGGCGACGCTGCTCGTGTCGAATTCAGCATTCGGCATGGCATGCTGGTTCATGGGTGTCTCCAAATCTGTCTGCGAGGACGCCTTGCCAGGCGCCCCTGAAACGATGCGCTCCCTGCTGGAGATCGTCATCGAGGGTGGTGGCTGGTCATGCTATCAGCTTGTCCTGATAGCGAGAACCCCGTTAGTTTTTAGTGAACGCCACCGTCGGATCCGGGCCGCCCTCGAAACTGGCGGCCCGTTCTCACGACACGTCCGGAGACAGCGCGACCCAGCGCTGGAGCTGTGATGCCCTTCGTATGGCATCGAGGACGAGTTGAACTTCAAGCCCGTCCTGGAAATCCGGAAAGCAATCCTCCTTGCTGCCGTTGATCCGCGCGATCACCCGGGCGGCCAGTTCTGTGAAGGCCCCCATCATGGGCCAATCGCCCGGTCGCAGCGGATGCTTGAGCTCCGGTAGGTCAATTGGACGCAGCACTCCTCCGACGGGGCCGGCGAGCAGGCGCTCGTCGTTCTCGATGACCAGGGAGCCCTTGGAGCCATGGGCCTCGATCCGGCTCCCCCGGATACCGGCGACAGCCGTGAGGTTCAAGGAAGCGACGAGACCACTCTCCATCCGCAGCAGGATGGCGGATGAATCGTCGCTCGTGACCTTTCGGAGCTCCCCCGTACTGGCATCGGGCCGGAGCGGTACCCGTGCGACGAGGGCTGAAGAGACCTCGACGATCCGGCCGAACCACCAGTGGAGACAATCGATGTAGTGGGAGCCGACGGCTCCGAGAATCCCCCCACCCCTCTCAACGTCCGACCACCAATCATAGGGCCCCGGCTGCCCGTCCGGACCCAGAACCCCGTTCCACTGGATCTGCATCTGGTGGACCGCTCCAATCTCACCGCTGCGGAGCCTGTTCAGGAATTCCAGACGGGCTGGGTAATACCGGAATTCGTGACAGACGGCGTGGACGATTCCCTTCTCGCGGGCCGCGAGCACCATCTCCCTCGCTTCCGAAGCGTTCAATGCGAGCGGCTTCTCGCACAGCACATGAATGCCGCGATCGATGGCCTTCAATGCCATTTCCCGATGGAGATAGGGAGGCGTCGCAATGGTCACGAGATCCGGCGAGGTTTCGTCGAGCATGGCGTCGTAATCGTCCATGGCGCACGCGATGCCATGCTCGCGAGCGATCGCTTGGGCCTTCTCGAGGCGCGAACTGACGACGGCGACAATCTTCACGCCGTCGAGCCGGCTGAAGGCCGGGATATGAACAGTGGCTCCGAAACCGGTTCCAACGATAGCTACACGGGTCGTCATGGGGTCTCCTATTGGGCTGTCAGTCCGCCGTCGACCGGCAGAATCGCGCCCGTCATGAAGGATGCTGCCGGGCTCAGCAGGAACGCGACGGTTTCGGCGATCTCATGGGGCGAGCCGATCCGTCCGACGGGGTGCCGTCCGCGCAGTGCATCCTCCTGTTCCGGATGGGCCTGCAGGAACGCCTCGATCAGCGGCGTTTGGATCGCGCTCGGACAGATGCAGTTGAACCGGATCCGCTCCGGCGCATAGGTCACGGCAGCGGCCCGCGTCAGGGCGATGGCGCCCCCTTTGCCGGCGGCATAACCATGGGTCGCGACGCCTCCCGGCGAGCCGACCAGTCCCGCGACCGACGCGATGGTCACGACCGAGGCCGGCGCTCCCTCGCGCAGAAGCGGCAATGCGCTCTTCATGCTGAAGAAGACGCTGTTCAGGTTGGCCGCGATGAGTCTCGTCCACACGTCCGGCTCCAGGCGCTCGACGGTCGCGTCGCCCGCCTGGCCAGCACCGAGACCCGCGGCCAGGACCAGACCCTGGATCGGCCCTGCGTTGGCGATTTGGTCGAAAGCCGCCTGCGTGCTGGAGAGGTCCGTCAGGTCGGTTTCGATCACCGGCCCGCCCGGCTGTCCATTGTTTCGGCGGTCGAGACGGATCACCTCGGCCCCGCGGCCGGCAAGCAAGTCGACGATGCTCTGTCCGATTCCTCCACATCCGCCTGTCACGACCACGCGCATGCTTCGCTCCCCTGATGGTTGATCGACAGCCGATCTACACAACCAAAATATTATATTGATATTTCAAATATCATAATGTGAGATATAAGGGCAAGGCAAAGAGGGCCGGCCCGACAGGAAATCGGAGGAAAGACATGGCTGCACATTCGAGAACGCATAGGCATCTTGGCTATGGATCCGCGCTCTGCTTGGCGCTGGCGCTGGGCGCCACAGGCGCAAAGGCGCAAGGAACCGTGAGCTGCGCAGAAGCCGCCAAGAAGGGAGCAGGCGGACCGGCCGTCCTGGTCGGTGTCGACGGGGGCTTCACGGGGCCGTCCGCCAGCTTCAGCCAGGGTATGAAGCGAGGCATCGACATCTGCCTGAAGGAGTACAACGACGCTGGCGGCTTTCAGGGCCGACCCGTCGAGATGATCTATCTCGACGACCAGGCGAAGCCCGAAGTGGCCGTGAACAACATCAGCCGCTTCATCCAGCGGGATAAGGTGGTGGGCATCCTCGGACCGGTGAACTCCGGCAATGCCCTGGCGTTCCTGCCCAAGACCGAGGAGGCCGAGGTGCCGGTCATCGTGCCGATCGCCTCATCGGTGGGCATCGTCTATGTGGACGGTGAAGGAAAGCCCGTCGCCAACTCGACCTTGCCCGGCGCGCATCCGCGCAAGTTCACGTTCCGCACGTCCATGCAGGACGACTTCCAGATCGAGACCATCCTCAACTACGCCAAGAAGAAGGGCTGGGACGCGATCGGCCTCATGCACGACACCTCGGGTTACGGCTCCCAGGCGAAGGCGACGGCCCAGCGCGTCATCGAAGGCCTCGGCCTCAAGATCGTCGCGACGGAGACCTATAACGTCGGGGACACCGACATGACGTCCCAGCTTCAGAAGATGAAGTCGGCCGGCGTAAAGCAGATCATCAATTTCGGCCTCGCGGCCGAGCTTGCCAGCCTTCTGCGAAGCTCCCAGAAGATCGGCTACGACGTGCAATGGGCCGGCGCCTGGGGGTATGCGGATCCGGCGGTCGGACGTCTCGCCGGACAGGAGCTGATGGAAGGCGTGCTGGCGGTTGCGTCCTTCACGATCGACAGCAGCCCGGCAGCGGCGGACTTCCATCAGAAGATGCTCAAGGCCTACAACGAGAACCCGTTCCCGATGACGGCGGCGCTCGGCTACGATGCCGCCAAGATCATGCTGACGGCCCTTGCGAAGTCCGGGCCGGATTCGGTGCGCCTGAGGGATGCCATCGAGGCGCTCGACGGATTCCGCGGCGTCTCGTCGGTTCCGCAGCGTCCCTTCTCCCCGACCCGCCATCATTCGCTCGATGCCAAGGACATGTTCGTCGCGGTCTGGCGCAAGGGCGAGCTCGTCAAAGCGGAATGAACCGACTGGCTGAACCGCGCCTCAGGGGCATGGCGCGGTTCAGCCCTCTTTAGCGCGAGGACGATATGAACCTGGCCACCATCATCGGAATGTTGGCAGAAGGGTTGCCGCAAGCCATCCTGAGCGGACTTGTCTATGGCAGCATCTATGCCCTGATTGCTCAGGGCTATTACATCACCTTCTCCACCACCGATACGCTGAACTTCGCTCAGGGCGACTTTCTCATGATCGCGGCGATGCTGAGCTTCTCCGTGATGGGTGGGCTGGCCCTGTCCGGCGCGCCGCTCTGGTTGGGCTTTCTTGCCGCTGTCGTCACCGTCGCGGTCATTCTCGGCGTGATGGGCATCGTCGTCGAACGGGTCGCCATTCGGCCGCTGCGGGGCCTGCTCTCGTTCGGATGGGTTCTCAGCACGGTCGGCGTCGGGGTCATCCTGCGCCAGGCTGCCGAGATCATTTGGGGACGCGAGCACATGCGCGTTCCCTCCATCTTCGGCGACAAGGCCATCCGGATCGACATCGGGGGCGTGCAGGCTGGAATTCTCCCGCAGGAGATCTTCATCCTCGTGGCCTCGCTGGGTGTGATGATCGCGACTCTGCTGTTCCTCAAGCGATCCCGCCTCGGGAAGGCCATGGCGGCCGTCGCGCTCAATCCTTCCGCCGCGGCGTTGATGGGGATCAACGTTCGTTCGATCGTCATCCTGTCCTACGTGCTCTCGAGCGTCTTCGCCGGACTGGCCGGCATCCTCGTCGCACCGGTCCTCTTCGCACACGCGCATATGGGAGCGCTGCCCGGATTGAAGGCATTCGCCGTCGGCATCATCGGAGGCCTCGGCAACCCCGTCGGCATCCTGATCGTCGGCCTCGCCCTCGGCATGCTTGAATTCATCGTTGCGATCTTCAACGCCTCCCTGCGAGACGCTGTCACGTTCCTGATCCTGATCGTCATTCTTGCATGGCGGCCTATGGGCCTCTTCGAGATATCCCGCCGCGAGAAGGTTTAGCCATGACTTTCAACGCCTCTTCGGTCGAAATGCAGCAATACGATATCCCGCTCGGTGCAAGGGCGAGCCGAAGACGCCTCGACCTGCCCATCTTCAACGGGACCGCCCTGAACCATCTCTGGCTCACGCTCGCGGCGATCGTCGGCATCATCCTTCTGCCGCTTGTTTTCTCGGACGGGTATCTTCAGCAGATCCTGCAGACGATCGCCTATTACAGCATCGCGGCTATCGGCCTGAACATCCTCGTCGGATACCAGGGGCAGGTCTCGCTCGGCCACGGCGCCTTGTTCGCGATAGGGGCCTATGCTTCCGCATTGCTGACGACGAGCCTTGGCATCCCTGTATGGATCGCGTTCGCCGCGTCCATGGCGATTGCAGCCCTTGCAGGCTTCCTGATCGGCCTTCCGACCCTGCGTGCCAAAGGCCATTTCCTCGCCATGGTCACGATCGCCCTGTCCATCGTGACCTTCGTCATCGCCCAGACCTGGAGCGACGTGACCGGCGGCCCGACGGGGCTGGGCGGGATTCCCCGGCCGGAATGGTTCGGAACGACCATGGGGGCCTTTCGAAAGTTTCGTCCATTCGGCGCGGAGGGTCCCGTCCTGACCGGCCAGGTCCTCTACTTCTGGGTCTGCGCCGGGCTTCTCCTCGTCATCCAGCTGCTCGCCATGAACCTGCTCACCGGACATTGGGGCCGGACCGTGAATGCCGTCCGCCAATCGGAGATCGCTGCGGAATCCGTGGGCGTTTCCGTCTACCGGATGAAACTGGGCACGTTCACCTTGAGCGCAGCCCTGGCCGGTCTCGCCGGATCCCTGTTCGCGCATCAGCAGGAATACATCGTCTCCGACACGTTCACTTTCGAGAAGTCCGTCGAGTTTCTCGTCTTTGTCATCCTCGGGGGCGCCCGCAGCCTGTTCGGCCCGATCATCGGGGTAACGATGCTCGTCGTGCTTCCGGAAGCCCTGAAGACCATCAGCGCCTACGAGATATTCCCGAGATCGAGCGCGATGCTTCAGGCCTTTCTGCTCGCCGCGGTGGTGCTGGGCTCTTGCGGGCTGTTCTACCTCACGCGAGGGAAACGGAAGGTCTCACGCCGGGTCTCCTTCGCCCTCGGGGCGACGATCACCATAGGCCTCGTGGGACTGATGGTCGGAACGCCCCAGATCGCCGAACACTATCTCCTGATCTATGGAGCCCTGCTGATCCTGTTCCTGATCACGATGCCGAGAGGCATGGCGGGTTTCCTGTCGGACATCCGGGGACTCTGGTTCAGGAACCTGCCGGGTTCCTCCCTCCGACCGGCCTCCGGTCCTCAGCCTCAGGCCGCCTCCACGCTCCCGGCCTCAACGCATCCCCGCGAAGCTCTCACCATCCGGGAGGGCCGCATGAACTTCGGAGGGGTCAAGGCGCTCGACGGGGTCTCGCTGACGGTCCAGCCTGGAACGGTTCATGGGCTGATCGGCCCCAACGGATCCGGCAAAAGCACCCTCGTGAACATCGTGACCGGCGTGTACGTGCCGTCCGGCGGCGAGATCCAGCTGGGAGACCGCCGGATCGACGGCCTCTCGCCATCGCAGATCGCCCGGCTCGGAATAGCCCGCACCTTCCAGAACATCCAGCTCTTCAAGGACCTGTCGGTCCTCGACAATGTCATGATGGGCTTCCACAAGCATCGCAAGGCGACGTTCCTCGACGAGGCCCTCCGCACCCGGCGCTACGTGAGAGAGGACCGCTTCTTTCGGGCGGTCGCCTTCGAGCTTCTCGACTTCCTCGAGATCCGGCACCTCGCCGAGGAAGAGGCGCAATCCTTGCCGTATGGGCTGCAGCGTCTCGTCGAGATCGCTCGAGCGCTTGCCACCTCACCGGCGATCCTGCTCCTCGACGAGCCCGCCGCCGGCATCAATCCAAGCGAAATCACGCGACTGACGCAGGTCATCAAGCGGATCAGGGATGCCGGCGTGACCGTTCTGGTGATCGAGCATCACATGGAACTCGTCATGGGTGCCTCCGATCAGATCACGGTGCTCGATTACGGCCGAAAGATCGCGGACGGTCCCGCAGCCGAGATCCAATGCAATCCCCGTGTCATCGATGCCTATCTGGGCAGCTCGAATCACTCTTTCGCCGAGTTGCGCCGGACCAAGCCGACCAGCGCAGGAGGATAAGCATCATGCCGACTTTGCCGGAACTGCCTCCCGCGACCAACCCTCGGCCCCAGCCACTTCTGTCCGTGCAGGATCTGATCGTCGAGTACGGCCATGTCCGCGCCTTGCATGGCCTGTCGCTCGATGTCTATCGAGGCGAGGTCGTCTGCCTCATCGGATCGAACGGCGCCGGCAAGAGTACGACGCTCAGGGCCATTTCCGGCATGGTGCCGGCGCTGTCGGGATGCGTCAGGTTCGATGGGAACGACATCACCAACAAGCCGAGCCACGAGATCGTCCGGATGGGTTTGGCCCATGTGCCCGAAGGCCGTCAGGTGTTCAGCGACCAGTCGATCCATGACAACCTTATTCTCGGGGGCGTGACGCTGCCCCACCAGGAAGGGCGCGCCCGCGCCGAGCACGAGCTCAACCGCTTTCCCATCCTGCGGCATCGGCAGCACCAGCTCGCAGGCACCCTGTCGGGGGGCGAGCAACAGATGCTTGCGATTTCCCGGGGCTTGATGATCAGCCCGCAGCTTCTGCTGCTGGACGAACCGAGCATGGGGCTCGCTCCGCGCCTCGTGCACCGGGTCGGCGAGATCATCATCGATCTCCAGAAGCAGGGTGTGACGATTCTGCTCGTGGAGCAGATGGCCACGCTGGCTCTTGCCGTTTCCGATCGGGCCTATGTCCTCCAGAACGGGCAGGTCCGGTTCTCCGGTCCAAGCGAGGAGATCGAACGCAACCCGGAAGTGGTGAATGCCTATCTCGGCGGCTCGACCCCGACCGATGCCCATCACGCAGCAAGGCAGTCCATAGGAGCATCGAGCGTCTGATGTATGACAAGAACAAGGAAAAGCCGGTCGTCATGGTAACCGGCGGAAATCGGGGCATCGGCCAGGCCATCGTGCTGAAGGCGGCCGAGGCCGGGTATCGCGTCGCGTTCACCTATCATTCCGATCAGCAAGCGGGCGCGGACACGGTCCGTGAAGTCGAGGCCCGGGGCGGAGAGGCGTTGGCCATCAAGGCCGATGTCGCCCGTCAGGCCGACGTCAAGGCGGCCTTCGCCTCCGTCCTGAAGCACTTCGGCCGGCTCGATGCCCTCGTCAACAACGCAGGAATCATCGGGGAGCCTCGCCCGATCGCCAACGTGGATGAGCGGCATCTGAGCGCCGTCTTCGCAACCAATGTCTTCGGAGCATTCTATTGCGTCGGCGAGGCGGTGCGCGCGATGTCGACGGAGCAGGGGCATCAGGGTGGCGTGATCGTCAATGTCTCGTCGGCGGCGGCGCGACACGGCGGCATCCCGAACGAGGCCCATTACGCGGCCTCGAAGGGGGCGATGGACAGTTTCACCCTGTCGCTTGCCAAGGAGCTCGCTCCTCTGGGAATCCGCGTAAACGCCATCCGGCCCGGCCTGATCGACACGACGATCCATTCGGTCCATGGAGGGCAGGAGACGATCCGAAGACTCGCTCCGACAGTGCCTCTCGGGCGCGCAGGAACGGTCCAGGAGGTCGCGAACACGGTTCTTTTCCTTCTCAGCCAGGACTCCAGCTACATCCATGGTGCGCTGGTCGACATCTCCGGCGGCCGCTGACATCCGTGGAACCTGGCCGCATCAATGACGAAAGGACGGAACACATGGCTACCTCCACGGGCAAAGTGATCATCACCTGTGCCGTAACGGGCGCAATCCATACGCCCTCCATGTCGCCCCACCTTCCGATCACGCCGGACGAGATCGCCGAGGCGGCCATCGGCGCCGCCGAGGCGGGCGCCGCCATCGTCCACCTTCATGCGAGAGATCCGGAGAATGGCCGCCCGACGCAGGATCCCGAGATGTTCCTGCGATTTCTCCCGAGGATCAAGGCGGCATCGAACGTCGTCATCAACCTGACCACCGGCGGCGCTCCGACGATGACGGTCGACGAGCGCCTGCAACCGGCACTCCGGCTCAAGCCAGAGGTGGCCTCCCTCAACATGGGATCGATGAATTTCGGTCTCTACGAGATGCTCGAACGGCACAAGAGCTTCAAGTTCGACTGGGAGGAGCCCTATCTGGCCGGGAGCGAGGACCGCGTGTTCAAGAACACGTTCAAGGACATCGCTCGCATTCTCGCCTCGTGCAGCGAGAATGACACGCGTTTCGAGCTGGAATGCTACGATATCGGGCACCTCTATACCGCCGCGCATTTTCTCGACCGCGGTTTGCTGAAGCCGCCCCTGCTCATTCAGTCGGTCTTCGGGCTGCGCGGCGGAATCGGCCCCCACCCTGAGGATGTCCTGCACATGAGGCGCACGGCGGACCGACTTTTCGGCGACAGCTATCTATGGTCCGTCCTCGGCGCCGGACGGAACCAGATGTACATCGCCATGCAATCGGCCGTGATGGGCGGCCACGTGCGTGTCGGATTGGAAGACAGTCTCTGGATCGAGCGCGGGCGTCTCGCCCAGACCAATGCCGACCAGGTATCGAAGATCCGCCGCATTCTCGAGGAGGTCGGGCTGACGGTCGCCACGCCGGACGATGCGAGGCGCATGCTCGGCCTCAAGGGACGCGACAGAGTCTCATTCTGACGGAGCCCGAAGGGCCGCATCCATCGCTGCCGCTTAAGGAATAGCGTATCGGGCCCAAGCGCGGTTTCCGCTTTGGGCCCGATGCATTCTCGCCGAAAAATGCGGCACAAGAAAGAAGAGATCTGATTCCACGCAAGTGGAAACAGATCTAGCGCATCGGACGGAAAAGTGGATCCGGTTTTTCCGGTCCATCCGATGCGCCAGCCAAGAGAAGAAGCATCGGATGAATCCCAAAAGTGCAAGTCCACTTTTGGGTCCGATGCTTTAGCGCTTCAGAACGCCGACCGCGTCGATCTCGATCAGGTATTCCGGGAGAGCCAAGGCGGCAACGACGATCAGTGTCGATGCCGGCAGGTGCGGAGCCTTGAAGTATTTCTGCCGGATGGCGTTCACCACATTCCGGTGCGCCTGGTCGACGATGTAGGTGGTCGTCATGACGATGTCGTTCATCGTCCCGCCGGCTTCCTCGATCACCTTCCGCATGTTCTCGAAGCACTGCACCGTCTGGGCCTCGATGTCTCCCGGCCCGACCAGGCTTCCATCGGCCTCGCGCGAGATCTGGCCGGCAAGCCAGACCACGTCGCCCGTTCGAACGCCATAGGAATAGGCGGCGGATTGAGCGCGCTCGGCATTGAGGCCAGGGGGGATCAGGTAGCGGCGCTCGCCGCCAACCGGCAGGTCCTTCATCAGATTCATGGTCAGCTCCTTCAGACTTCTGCGATGACTGTGGCCCAGCAGCTGTCGATCCCTTCCACGAAGAGGGGGATCGCGCTGAGGCTCTTCGGCGGCGGCAGATCGGGAGGAAGGTTCAGGTCCTCGATGATCATGCGGTCGCGGCGCGGCTCATTGGGGTTGAGCCAGATCCGGTGGGTTTCATGGTTCTCGTCGTAGCGGCGCATGGCCCCGAGTGAAACGTTGTCGAAACCGATCGCCCGCAGATTCGGGAACCGTTCGAGGAGATAGCGCGTCGCCGCCGGGCCGATCCCCGGATTGCTGCTCGTGTAGCGCTGCGGATCCGACTGGCGAATGGCGGTCCAGCCGCTGCGGATGAGGATCACGTCGGGATCGACGAGGTGGGAGGTCTTCGCCTGCATCTCCTCGAGCGAGGCGAGCTCCGAGTCGCCCATGGGGATGTCGATCAGCGCCGGCCGCTCGAAGAAGAAGCTGTCGATCGGGAATTCATGCAGCTTCTTCCAGCTGTCATCGGCATGATTGGGCCCGTCGATGTGGGTCCCATGATGGTTCCACATTTCGAGCCGGTAACTGTTGAACAGGTCTCCGCGCTCGATCAGCCGGACGCCGTACATGACGATGGGCGGGCTGAAGCGATAGGTCGGGGTTTTCTGGTTGAAGGGATAGGACAGGAGCCTGCGCATGGAACCACCGGATTTCAGCTTTGGGGAGCACGTGCGAACCGAGGATGCTGAAGGACCTCGGGATTGACGCAGGTTGCGGGGCGCTTGGCGGCCAGAACGCTCGATATGTGTTCCGCTGCGCGGAGAGCCGCGCGCCGCATTGCCTCTGCGGTGATTCCGCCCATATGCGGCGTCAGGATCACGTTCGGAAGCGTACGGAGCGGGCTGTCGGGTTCGAGCGGCTCCTTCTCGAATACGTCGAGAGCGGCGCCCGCGATCACGTTCCCGACGAGGGCGCGGTACAAGGCCTCCTGGTCGACCACGCCGCCGCGGGCCGTGTTGACGAGGAAAGCGCTTCTCTTCATCCGGGCCAGGGCGTCGGCATCGATGATGTTGCGCGTCTTCGGCGACAGGGGAAGATGAAGAGAGACGAAATCGGCTTCACGCAGCAGCGTCTCCAGGTCGACATAGGCCCCATCGATCTCGCGCGCGAAGGCCGGGTCCTGGACGACATCGTAGAGGAGCACGGAACAGTCGAAGGCGCGCACCCGCTTCGCCACGTGCCGCCCGATCGCGCCGGTTCCCACAAGCCCGACGACCTTGCCGGAAAAGTCGAGAGCGGCCGGCCGCTGGAAGAGTCCCCCTTGAGCGGTGTCGATATGGGCCCGAACGATTCCACGCGAGAGTGAGATCATCAGCCCGACGGTCAGATCCGCCACTGTCCGGTCATTGGTGCCGGGTGTCGTGCAGATGGCGACGCCCTTTTCGGTCGCGGCCTGCACATCGATCGCATCGAACCCGACCCCGGTCCGCGCGATCACGCGAAGATGCGGCATCCGCTCCAGGACCTGCCGCGTGTAGGGCTCCGGGCCGGCGATGATCCCATGCGCATCCTGAAGGCGTTCGGCAACCTCGTCCTCGGTCGGGCTGGCCGACAGCGGCCGAAACTCCGCTTGCCAGCCCTCGCGGGCGAACTGCTCCAGGATGTCGCGATACTGCGCGGTTTTAGACGCGATGTAGACCTTTGACATGGTCGTCATCCTTGAACCGATTGCGTCCGGTTCGGGAACGGGGCGTTCCGCAGGGCGGCCGGGCCAGGATGACAACCGTCAGCGTTCATTCATCGTCCTATCACTGCGTAAGGGATTGCCTGACCCGCTCGGCCCGCTCGAAAGCGCTCATCACCACTTCGCGGGTGTCGGAAAGATGCTGCTCGATGAGCATGGAGGCCGCCCCTGCATCGCCCCGGCGATAGGCATCGACGATTGCGCGATGCTCTGCCTGCGCTTTCGCAAGGTTGTCGACCTCTGTCATGAACACGCCGAGATAGGGCCTGACCACGGCCCACAGGCTCAGGATGATCTGGCACAGACGCGGCAGGCGGGCCGCTTGATAGATCAGGAGGTGGAAGTCCTGGTTCGCGCTGAGCCATGCCGCCGTGTCGTCCGTCTTGTCCATGACGGCGATTAGCTGCTCCAAGCGCTTGAGATCGTCCTTCGTGAGGTGGGGAGCAGCCTCGCGGGCAGCCAGGCTTTCCAGAACGATGCGAATGGCGAAGGTCTCGCGGAGTTCCTCAACCGAAAGCGCCTTGACCACAGCACCGCGATTGGGCGTGAACGAGATAAGGCCCTCCGCCTCGAGGGCCCTCAACGCCTCCCGGACCGGGACGGGGCTGACATTGTAGAACTTTGCGAGCGTGTTGATGTTCAGCCGCTCTCCCGGCCGATACTGGCCGCCGAGAATGGCGTCATGGAGCTTCTGGCGCAGGATTTCCTGCAAGGACCGGTAACCGAGATTCTCATCCATAGAGGACACTTCCACCTTTGTTCTCATAAATCATATTTGAAAGATCTTGTCAAAGAATCTAAGATCTGTCCGTGCTGCGCAATATGAGCGGCCGTGGAGAGAGCCGCAATCAGGAGGATGGAATGAACTTGCCTGCAAACCCCTTCAAGAGGGCCATCCTGGAGCAGCGGCAGCAGATTGGCCTCTGGTGCAGCCTGTGCTCGAACTATTCTGCGGAGATTGTCGCCGGAAGCGGGTTCGATTGGCTTCTCATCGACATGGAGCATGCCCCCAACGAAATCGATTCGGTCCTCGGCCAGCTCCAGGCCGTCGCCCCCTATCCCACGCACCCGATCGTCCGCGTGCCCTGGAACGACATGGTCATCGTGAAAAGGCTTCTCGATCTCGGCGCCCAGACTCTTCTCTTTCCCTACGTCCAGAACGCAGCGGAAGCGGCGCAGGCCGTCGCCTCCACGCGCTACCCGCCTGACGGAGTGCGCGGAGTCGCGGCCGCCGTTCGCGCCAACCGGTTCGGCCGGGTGCGGGATTATCCCGCGCGGGCCGCGGAGGAAATCTGCGTCCTGGTTCAGATCGAAAGCAAGAGCGCCCTCGACCGCCTCGAGGAGATCGCCAATGTGGACGGGGTCGACGGTGTCTTCATCGGACCGGCGGACCTTCACGCTTCGCTCGGGTTCAATGGCGAGATCGAGAATCCGAATGTCGTGCCGCTCATCGAGGAGGCGATGCGCCGGATCAGGCGCTGCGGCAAGGCCCCGGGCATCATCTCGGCCAACGAGTCACTGGTGCGGCGCTATATCGAGGCGGGCTGCATCTTCACCGCGGTCGGCTCCGATGTCGGCCTGCTGGCGCGCGGATCGGAAAAGCTCTGCCAGACATTCAGGAATACCTGATTGGCTTCGCCCTTCCGCTATCCCATGATTCCGTCCTGAGACGTGCATCGGCGGAAGCGGCCTCCGGATCCACTTCGCCGCGCGACGCGCTAGCGCATCGTGCGAAAAAGTGGACCCGGTTTTTCGCAAAAACGATGCGCCAGCTGAGGGAAGAAGCATCGGATCCGATCCCAAAAGTGGGTCCACTTTTGGGTCCGATGCTTTAATGCCCGGGTTTCGATTTATCGAAATCGGCCAGCTGGGAGGCGGAGGCTTCGCGCTGGTGGCGCTCCTTCCATTCCTCGTAGGGCATGCCGTAGACATGGGTTCGGCTCTCCTCCTTGGAGAGGGCGACGCCCCGCTCGTCGGCGGCCTCCTTCAGCCAGTTGGACAGGCAGTTCCGGCAGAAGCCCGCCAGGTTCATGAGGTCGATGTTCTGGACATCGGTCCGCTCGCGCAGGTGCTCCACAAGCCTGCGGAAGGCGGCGGCCTCCAGTTCCATCCGGGTTGTCTCGTCGATGTCCCTCATAGGTTCATCCTCCGTGCTGGCGCAGGCGGTCGCGGGTGCGGGTCCCGAAGATTCTGGGCTCCCGAAGCTCCTGCCGGCCGGCGAGCGGCCCGAGCAGCCGGGCGAAGCGCTCGGCCCATTCCTCGGCGCCTTCGTCCGACGCGATCAGGTCCTGCCGGATCTCGATGAGCGCATTGGCCAGCCCCCGGATCGTGGCATGACGGTCGACGGTATCGCCTGCGAGGGCTCCATCATAGGGCTCGTTGTCGCCGACGACGAGCCCGTCCTCGGCCGCGAGCCCTTCGAGGAGCGGCCTGGCGAAGCGGTCGTCCGCATCCCACAGGATTCCCACGTGCCAGGGCCGGGGCCAGCCGCGCCAGACCGGCGTGAAGCTGTGCACCGTCACGACGACCGGCGGATGGCCCGCCGCCATGGCCCGGTGGATCGCATCCGCGACGGCGTCGTCGTAGGGGTCGTAGAAGCGGGCGATGCGCCGCTGGATCTCGGCCTCGTCCACTTTGGCATTGCCTGGCACCACCGCGCCGTCGGACAGCCGCATGACCAGGGTCGGATCGTCCCGGCCCCGGTTGGGGTCGATGACGAGCCGCGAGAACCGGGTCAGGATCGCCGGCGCCTTCAGGCGGCGCGCCAGGGACCGGGTCACGGCCGCGGCACCGATGTCGTAGGCGATATGGCGCTCGAACTCGGATGCCGGCAGGCCGAGGTCGCCGAGATCCGGCGGCACCGCGTTCGAGGCGTGGTCGCACAGGATCAGGATCCCGGATTCGACGGAGCCTTCGATCGTCTCGACGGGACAGGGCTCGAGGGAGGGATCGTCGAGCGTGAGCGCGGCGGAAGCGGACATGGCGAGGACTGGATTTCGGACAGGACGGATTGAATAGCGGATGAAAAGCCTTACCCTGCCCCTCCGACCCTGACAACGCGGCGTTCCGCGCAACAGACTTTCACGGCGTACATGGCCTCCTCATCCACAACGGCCCGGCTCGAACCGGGCTTCGCCTCCGCTTTTGCCGCGCTCTGCCTCGGCGCCGTCGCCATGGGGATTTCCCCGATCTTCGTGCGCTTCGCCTCCGCCGACATGGCCGGCGCGCCGGCCGATGTGGGGCCCTTCGCCAGCGCCTTCTGGCGCGTCTCGCTCTGCCTGCCCCTGCTCTATGCCTGGATGCGGATCGAGGAGAAGCGCGCACCCGCCCAGGCTCCGAGAGTGCGCTTCTCCAAGGCGAGCATCCTGGCCGGCATCGTCTTCGCCGGCGACCTCTTCTTCTGGCACCTGGCGATTCTCAAGACGACGGTGGCCAATGCCACCTTCTTCGCCACCATGGCGCCGCTCTTCGTCGTGCTGATCGTGTGGCTGGTGCTCAGGCAGCAGGTGTCGCGGGGCACCTTCATGGGCCTCGCCCTGTGCCTTCTCGGCGGCGCGGCCCTGATCGGCCAGAGCCTCCAGGCGGATCCGGCCCGTATCGTCGGCGACCTCTACGGGCTCGCCACGGCATTCTTCTTCGGCCTCTATTTCCTGGCCGCGAGCCGGGCGCGCAAGACGGCGGGCGCCGCCCGCGTCACGTTCGAGGCAGGCCTGATCACCTCCGCGATCCTTCTCGTGGTCGCCCTCCTCTTCGACACGCGGGTCATGCCGCAGACGGCGCAAGGCATCGCGGCGCTTCTGGCCATGTCCTATGTCAGCCACGCGGGCGGCCAGGGGCTTCTCGCCATCGCGCTCGGCCGGCTGCCGCCTGTCTTCTCGTCGCTGGTGATCTTCCTGGAGGCGATTGCCGCGGCCCTGTTCGGCTGGGCGGTTCTGGGCGAGGCGCTGACGCCGGCCCAGAGCCTGGGCGGCGCGCTGATTCTGTTCGGCATCTGGGTTGCGCGGCCCAGGGCCGATGCGCCGGCAGGGTGAGACGCCAGTTCCCTGATTTCGCCCCCTTCATACGGAGGGCAAAGGCCGTCCCAGAGGCGCCCGACCGTGTCGGAAAGGCCATGCAGCCGGCAAAATATGCGGCATCGATGCTGTAAGGTCTTGCTCCGGCTGAACTTCTGGCCGACAACGATTCGACATAGTTCTCACAGCATTGTGCGATTTCATTCCTTTCGATTCGATCATACCGCATCCATGAAGGCCCCTCTCCTCACATCGTCTCCGCGCTGGCGGCGAAGTCTTGCGCTTGCAACCTTTCTCGCCGCCGGTTGCCTTCTGGCCGCATCGCCCGCGAAGGCGGACCTGCGCCTGTGCAACATGACCTCGAGCCGGGTCGGCATCGCGCTCGGCTACCGGGACGCGCAGGGATGGGTGACGGAAGGCTGGTGGAATCTCAATGCGCGCGCCTGCGAGACCCTGCTCAAGGGCCAGCTCGGCGGGCGCTTCTACTATATCTACGCCATCGATTACGACCGGGGCGGTGAATGGAGCGGTCGCTCCTTCATGTGCACCCGGGAGCGCGAATTCACGATTCGCGGCACGGAGGATTGCCTCGCGAGAGGCTTCGATCGCAGCGGCTTCTTCGAAGTCGACACGGGTGAACAGAAGAGCTGGACGATCCAGCTCACCGAAACGAACCGGCCAGGGGGGCCATGACGATGAGACGCGACAGGCGCACGAAGATCCTTGCAACCTTGGGGCCGGCTTCCGAGAACCCGGAGATGATCGCCAAGCTGTTTGAGGCCGGCGCCGACGTTTTCCGCCTCAACATGAGCCACCTGCCCCGCGAGAAGCTGAAGGAGCGGGTCGAAATGATCCGCGCGGTGGAGGCCAAGTTCAAGCGCCCCATCGCGATCCTCGCCGACCTGCAGGGGCCGAAGCTGCGCGTCGGCGCCTTCGAGGGCGACAGCGCCATGCTGGTGCAGGGCCAGTCCTTCACGCTCGATGCCGACAAGACGCCGGGCACCAAGGACCGCGTGCATCTGCCCCATCCCGAGATCCTGTCCTCCCTCGAGCCCGGCCACACGGTGCTGATCGACGACGGCAAGCTGCGGCTGCGCGTGAAGAGCGTGAAGCAGGGCTCGGCCACCACGTCCGTGGAGGTCGCGGGCAAGATCTCGAACCGCAAGGGCGTGAGCCTGCCCGACACCACGATCCCGGTCGCCGCCATGACCGAGAAGGACCGCTCGGATCTCGAGGCGGCGCTCGATGCCGGCGTGGACTGGATCGCGCTCTCCTTCGTGCAGCGCCCCGAGGATGTCGCCGAGGTGAAGAAGGTCGCCCGCGGCCGCGCCCTCGTGATGTCCAAGCTCGAGAAGCCGCAGGCCATCACCCGCCTCGACGAGATCATGGAAATCTCGGACGCCGTCATGGTCGCCCGCGGCGATCTCGGCGTCGAGATGCCGCTGGAGAAAGTGCCCGGCATCCAGAAGCGGATCGTCCGCACCGCCCGGCGCCTCGGCAAGCCGGTGGTCGTCGCGACCCAGATGCTCGAATCGATGATCACCTCGCCGGTTCCGACCCGCGCCGAAGTCTCCGACGTGGCGACCGCCGTCTATGACGGAGCCGATGCGGTCATGCTTTCGGCCGAGAGCGCCTCGGGCCAGTACCCGGTGGACGCAGTGGCCACCATGAGCCGGATCGCCGAAGAGGTAGAGCAGGACCAGAACTACTGGTCGATCATGCGCACGCTGAACGCGGCCCCGGAGGCCACCGGCTCGGACGCCATCGCGGCAGCCTCCCACCAGATCGCCGACACGCTCAACATCAAGACGGTGGCGGCCTGGACCTTCTCGGGCTCGACGGCCTTCCGCATCGCCCGCGAGCGGCCGAACTCGACCGTCATCGCGCTGACCCCCAGCGTGAACACGGCCCGGCGCCTGGCTCTGGTGTGGGGCGTTCACTCGATCCGCACCAAGGACGCCAGCGACATCGACGACATGGCCTTCCGCGCCTGCAAGTTCGCCCTGCGCGAAGGCTACTCGTCGGTCGGCGAGCGCATCATCGTCGTGGCCGGCATGCCCTTCGGCACGCCCGGCGCCACCAACATGGTGCGCATCGCCTTCGTCAATCAGGAACACGCCGCTCAGGCGTAAAGAGCAATTCGGCGAAGCGTTCAATCGCGTCTCTTCCCTCCCCCTTGCGGGGAGGGGTGGCTGCGAAGCAGCCGGGGTGGGGGTCGCAAAGTCGGAGCGCTGGACTCGATAGGATCGTCAACGCTCGCCCTACCACGTCATCACCTCTCCGGACTTGATCCGGGGACGGCCATGACGGGGAAGTTTCACCCAGCTGGACCACCCCCACCCCTGCCCCTCCCCGCAAGGGGGAGGGAATCCACCGGCGCGATCCGTTCGGCCAGGGCCGCGATGGCGGCCAGGACCGTCGCCTGGTCGGCATATTGCGGCATGTGGCCGATGCCCGGCATCAGAATCAGCTCCGCGCCCGGCACCTCCCGGGCAAAGGAGACGCTGTGCAGATCGGTCCAGACGACCTCGTCCCGGTCGCCGGCGATCACGGTGACGGGCAACCGGATCTCGCCATAGCGCACGCTCTGTCGCAGGACCGCATCGTACATGACGGCGAAATCCTGCATGTTCGCCTCATAGGCCCTCGGCCGGAAGGCCAGGGGAATGAAGCCCTTCTTCACGATGTCCGGCGGAGCCGGCTGCGGCCGGAATGTCTTTCGCTTGAGCCAGGGCCTGAGCACGAGAAGGACCGGCACGGCGAGGGTCCGCAGCAGCAGCCACCCCGCCCGGGAATCGATCAGGCGCCGGTACCAGCCGATATACCCGCCGGGCCAGGGCGACGTGATGCCGGAAAGGACGAGGATCGCCCCCGTCACATCGGCATGATCGAGAGCGAAACGGGTTGCGACGCAGCCCGCCCAGGAATGCCCGACCACGACGGCGTCGCGGACGCCGAGCTGCCGCAGGGCTCCCGCGACGAGGGCCGCCTGACGGGCGGGATCGGCTTCGCTCAATCCGGGCCCGCGCTCGCTCCAGCCGTGGCCTGGTCGGTCGAAGGCGAGGACGCGGTAGCGTTGCGAGAGCGCCCAGCCCATCCCCAGCATGGATTCCACGAGGTTGGACGAGGCGCCGTGCAGCAGGACGACGGTCCCGCGCGCCGCCCCGCCCTGCGGCCCCTCGTCCCGGTAATGCAGCCTGCATCCCTCGACCGCGATGAAGCGGCCGGTCGGCGGATAGCGCCTCTCGATGATCCAGCCATGGAGATAGGTGAAAGCAGCCCCCAGGGCGAGGAGCGCGAGCGGCACGGCGAAAACGAGAAGCAGGGTCATCCCTGCAAGCCGGGATTACCGCGTCGCACGAAAAAGGGGCCCCGGTTCTTCGCGGTCAACGATGCGCTCTCCAAGGACTAGAGGTCCTGCCCGTCGACACCGGGACCGAGCCGGTTCACGATGGTCTTCACGTCCGACATCTGCGGATTGATCGTCAGCACCCGGCGATAGGCCTGCAGGGCCCGCGCCTTGTCGTCGGAGGCCATCAGGATATGGCCAAGGCCGGTCCAGGCATTGAAGTGGCGGGGTTCGATGGTGATCGCCCGGTGCAGATCGGCCATGGCGCCCACCGGATCGTCGAGCTGGTAGAAGACGGTCGCCCGCTTGTACCAGGCCTCCGCCCAGTTGGGCTGCAGGGCCAGGACGCGGTCGATCAGCTCGATGGCAAGCGGAAAGTCCTTCTTCCCGAAGGCCTCGGCCGCCCGGTTCAGGAGGAGGTCGGCCGTATCGGAGCCGGAGCGGGCGAAGCGCCGCTCGATCAGGGCCGCGATGCCTTCCGCCTCCCGCTCGGACTGGGCCTTGCCCAGGCGCTCGAAGAGCTCATCCAGCGTGGAAGCCCGGGGGCGCGCCTGAGGCGGCTGGATCTGCTCCTTCGGTTCCTTGGGGCGCGCAGGCTCCTGCGCACCGGCGGGGTGGGACAGGCAGCCTAGCGATAGGATCAGTATGGACGCGAAAAAGCGCATGCCGGGATTTTAGGGTCCCGGCATGCGCGGTCAATTCAGATTATCGTGCGCGGGGTTGCCGCGGGCTTCTTAGCCCTGGCGAGCCTTGTAGCGCTTCTGGGTCTTGTTGATGATGTAGACCCGGCCCTTGCGACGAACCAGCTGGTTGTCGCGGTGACGGCCGCGGATCGACTTCAACGAGTTACGGATCTTCATATCCGGTCTCCTGCGGCCCTTCGGGAAGGCCGGAAAAAGAAAATGGTGGGCGCGGCTGGGATCGAACCAGCGACCCCTACGATGTCAACGTAGTGCTCTCCCGCTGAGCTACGCGCCCGGGAAACGGTGATTTTTGACGTCCCGCTTCGGCTGTGGGGGCGATATACCCACAAGCGGGCCTTGGCGCAAGCCTTCGGCCTGCCCTTTTTTAGGCCGCCATCATTTTATCGACTTCGCTCACCAGGTCGCGCAGGTGGAACGGCTTCGACAGGACCTTGGCGTCGCGCGGGGCCTGGGAATCCGGGTTGAGCGCGACCGCGGCAAAGCCGGTGATGAACATCACCTTGATCTCCGGATCGAGCTCCGTGGCCTTGCGGGCCAGCTCGATGCCGTCCATCTCGGGCATGACGATGTCCGTCAGGAGGAGCTCGAAGGGCTCCTCGCGCAGGCGGTTATAGGCGGAAAGGCCGTTATCGAACGAGGCGACGTCGTAGCCTGCGTTCTCCAGCGCCTTCACGAGGAAGCGGCGCATGTCGTTATCGTCTTCGGCAAGAAGGATCTTCATCGGTTGCCAGTCCCGAATCGTGGCGGATTTACTCGCTCCTTCATGACGGATCGAGGGTAAACAAGCCGTGAAAGTACGACGCAGCCTTGCTACGATATTGTCGTGGACAGGCGACGGACCTGCCTTACACTAACGCTGAAACCTGCTTCTTTTCCAACCCAGCCAAGATTCTGATGCGGCCAGCCATCGTCGATGAGTTCGATCCCCCCTTCACCGTCACCGAACCTTCGGCGCAGACGATCCCGTTCGTTTTCAACGTGCCGCATGCGGGGGCCGTGTATCCTGCCTCCTTCCTGGCCGCGTCCCGGCTCGACGCCGTCGCCCTGAGGCGATCCGAGGACGCCTTCGTCGACGAGCTGTTCGGCGCGATGACGGGGCTCGGCGCCCCTCTCATGACGGCGCGGTTCCCGCGGGCTTTTCTCGATCTGAACCGGGAGCCCTACGAGCTCGATTCCCGCATGTTCGACGGCCGCCTGCCCGCCTTCACCAACACCCGCTCCATGCGGGTGGCCGGCGGCCTGGGGACCATCCCGCGCATCGTTGCGGACGGACAGGAGATCTACCGCTCGCGCCTCCATGTGGAGGAGGCCCTCCACCGGATCGAGTGGCTCTACAAGCCCTATCACCGGACGCTTCGTCATCTCGTGCGCCGCACGGCCCAGCATTTCGGGCATGCGATCCTCATCGACTGCCATTCCATGCCCTCCTCCAGCGTCAGCCGCGAGGACGGCGCGAAGGCCGACATCGTTCTGGGCGACCGCTACGGCACGAGCTGCGCCACCCTGCTGATCGACCTCGTGGAAGCGGCCCTGCGCGGGCGCGGCTACACGGTGATCCGCAACAAGCCCTATGCGGGCGGCTTCATCACGGAACATTACGGCGAGCCGGCCCTCGGGCGCCACGCGCTCCAGATCGAGGTCAACCGGGCGCTCTACATGGACGAGCGCAGCATGCACAAGAAGCCCGGCTTCGCGATTCTCGCGGACGACCTCATGCAGGCCTTCACCCAGGTTGTCGCCGAGATCGAGGGCGAACTCACGATCCGGTCCATCGCGGCGGAGTGATCCTCGACGCCTCCCAAATCCGGGCAAGAAAAAAGGCCACTGTTGCCAGCGGCCCGAAGTTTAGGGAGGAAACGCCCAAGAAGGGCTACGATAAGGCGACGCCATCGCCATATCGCACCGCAATAATTACGCCGCATCGCACAAATTGCAACTAAAAACTTCGCTTTTGTCATGCCTTGGATGCATGACGGCTCGGATGCAGATCGATAGCTCTGAGGTAGAAGACCAGGCTCAGCATCAGCCAGCCCGCGAGGGCCGCGAAGACGAGGCGGTAGCCCTCCGGCCGGTACAGGCCCTGGTCCGACCGCCCCATGAGGTCGATCAGCATCCCCGTCACGGTCTGGGAGAGGAACGCTCCTCCCATGGTGCCGATATTCATGAGGGTGATGCCCCTTCCCATGATCTCCGGCGGGAAAAGTGACTTTCCATGGGACATCATGATCGGCGTATAGGCCACGCAGAAGCCGAACAGGCCGAACCAGATCGTCGCAGCGGTCAGGCCGAGGGGCAGGACGGCGAGGGCGACGAGCAGGAGGGCCGTGGTCGTGCCGGCCAGAAGAACGAGCCGCTTGTAGCTCCCCCAGTAACGATCGAGCCTGCCCCAAACCAGGAGGCCGAGGATCTGTGCGCTTGCTCCGAGCAGCAGGATGCGACCCCTGGTTTCGAGATCCGCGCCATGGACATCGGTCAGCCAGGGACCGCCCCACAATCCGATGACGGAGGCGAAGCACCCATAGGTGGTCAAGTGCACGAAGAAGACCGGCCAGAAAGAGCGCGCCTTGAGAGCTCTCGACACCCCCCGGAAGGCCTCTGCGAAGCTCTCTCGCCCCTGAGTGCGATGCTCGTCCCTCGGCACGGCCCAGATGAGCACGAGCGCGATAATGGCGGTGAGACCGGCAACGACCAGGAACGACGCCCGCCAGCCCAAATAGGCGGCGGACAAGGCCAGGGGAGCGGTCGCCGAGAGGGTTCCGATATTCGCAAGGCTCATGTGCAGGCTCGCAAGCCCCGCGAACCGAACGGGTGCGAAGCGCCTCGCGAAGATCACCAGGGGGGCCATGAGGAACGTCGAGCAGCCGAGGCCCATGAGGGAGCGGGCGGCGACGAGGGCGGAGGCCGAGGGCGCAAGCGCGAACAGGACCGTGGAGACGACCGTCAGCGCGGCGGTCACCATCATGGTCTTCTTCGGCCCATAACGGTCGATGGCGATGCCGACGGGGATCTGCACCGCCGCGAAGGCGAAGAAGAAGGCGCTGGACAACAGCCCCGTCTGGGTTGCCGAGAGCGACAGGTCCCGGGCGAGATCATTGGCGATGACCCCGATGGAATTGCGGAGAAATTGGCTGATCGCGTAAATCGCCGCCAAGGCGGCAATGAGAAAAAGGGCCGTCTCACGGCGAGTCGGCGCCGCCTTGAACCCAGAATCCATGAACGCCCCCCTGAAACATTGGCAAGCCGCTTCCACATTCATGGAATCGCTTCTTCACTCTGCCTTTCGACATCGTCTGACGGCGAACCGGATCCACTTCGCCGAAATATGCTCTGCTCTCTTGCCGCGCGCCAAGCGCTTGATAAAAGCTGATCGCCAATGGGCCAAGGCCGCCCATACTAGTCTTTAAGGGGATACCCGCGTCATGGGGCTCATCGACTTCACGCATTTCGTCAACGAGCTCGCGACCCAATCGGGCCAGGCGATCCTGCCCTTCTTCCGCACCGCCATCGCCACGGAGGACAAATCCCGCGGCGGCGCCTTCGATCCGGTGACGGAGGCCGACCGGGCGAGCGAGGCGACCATGCGTCACCTCATCAAGCGCAGCTTCCCCACCCACGGCATCGTGGGCGAGGAATTCGGCTCCGAGCGCGCGGATGCGGATTACGTCTGGGTGCTCGATCCCATCGACGGCACGCGGGCCTTCATCGCCGGGCTCCCCACCTGGGGAACCCTGATCGGGCTGACCTACAGGCGCCGGCCCGTCTTCGGCATGATGCACCAGCCCTTTACCGGCGAGCGCTTCTTCGGGGACGGGGGCAGCGCGACCTATCGGGGCCCCGGTGGCGAGCGCAAGCTCATGGCGCGCCGCTGCGCCTCGCTGAAGGACGCGGTCATCTCCACCACGAGCCCGCGCCTCTTCGCCGGCGACGAGCTGCGTGCCTATGACCGGGTGGAGAGCGTGGCCCGCCTCGCCCGCTACGGCTGCGACTGCTATGCCTATTGCATGCTGGCCGCGGGCCATATCGACCTCGTGGTCGAGTCGGGGCTGAAGCCCTACGACATCGCGGCCCTCGTCCCGATCATCGAGGGCGCCGGCGGCGTCGTGACCACCTGGGAAGGGGGTTCAGCCGCCGATGGCGGGCGCATCGTCGCTGCGGGCGACCGCCGGGTCCATGCCGCCGCCGTGGAGCTGCTCAGCCGCTGATCCGACCTGAGCGAGGTCGCGCCTGGCCCCGACCTCAGGGTCGGGAGTGCCGGGGATGAAGGCATCGAAGGCGGCCCAGAACTGCTCGCGGATCACATCCCGCTCCATCAGGATTTCGTGCCGGGCGCCCGGGATGACGATGATGGAGCCGGCCTTGAGCCGCGAGGCGAACCGCTCGGTGGCCGGCGTGGCGCAGACCGGATCGGCGCCGGCCGCGATGATCAAGGTCGGCAGGCGGATCTTCACGGCATAGCGCGGGTCGGCGAAGCGCTTCATGAAGCGGAAGGCGCTGTCGAGCCAGGCCACCGTCGGCGCCCCGATGGCGCCCGCCCCGATGGCATGGGCCTCCTCGGCATTGCGGGCATAGCGCACGGGATCGCCCGTGAGGCGGTTTCCCTTGAACGGCATGGTGGAGATGGACGTCTCGCCGCCGCCGGGCACGAACATCTTCCCCATGCCGAGAAGCCGCAGGACCCGCGCCAGGAACGCGGAGCTGCGGGTGTGCTTGACGATGCACAATGCGATCATCGGCGTCGTGGTCACGAGGCGGCGGAAGGGGAGCCAGGTCTCATAGGCCGCATTCAGCGCGATGGCGCCCCCCATGGAATGGGCGAGGCCGAAATGCGGCTCCGGCATGTGCGGCACCAGGATCTGGTCCCGGATCGCCTCCAGGTCGTGCCGGAAATCGGCGAAGCGCCGGACATGGCCCTTGCGCGGGTTGCTCACCTGCCGCTCGGACAATCCCTGCCCGCGCCAGTCGAAGGCGACGACGGCGAAGCCCCGGTCGAGCAGCTCGCCCACCACCTCGAAGTACTTCTCGATGAATTCCGCCCTGCCCTGCAGAATGCAGACCGTCCCCTGCGGCTCCTCGGTCTCCGGCATCCAGGTGGCGGCCCTCAGCGTGACGCCGTCGCGGGTCGTGACGCTGACGAGCTTGGGCTCGCCGGGCACGGGATTGTCGGGGGTGGCGATGAATTCCACGGCGGGTTCCAACTCGAAAACTCAAGCTTCCATAGGGCCTTTATAGAGCGCGGCGAGCTTAAGAAACCCATCCCTTGAAAGCAAACCTGCCCGTTCCCACATCGAAATCGTGCCGGCCATGACGGCGGCACGCAACCCGGATCCAGCCTTTCGACGGTGGATCCTCATTCAAGCATGTCGCTTCAAGCGGAGGATATGCCATGCGACAGTACGATCTTGCCCCCCTCTACCGCAACACGGTCGGCTTCGACCGTCTTTTCTCGATGCTCGACCAGCTGGTCAGCGTCGACGGGGCCCCGAGCTACCCGCCCTACAACATCGAGCGCACCGGCGAGAATGCCTACCGCATCTCGATCGCGGTTGCTGGCTTCACCGACCGTGACCTGACCATCGAGGTCAAGGAAAACACCCTCTCCGTCCGCGGCGAACGCAAGCCCACCGAGGAGCGCAAAGTCGACGTGCTTCATCAGGGCATCGCGGCGCGCAGCTTCGACCGGCGCTTCCAGCTGGCCGACGGCGTGCAGGTGACGGGCGCGGCCCTCGAGAACGGCCTGCTCCACCTCAACCTCGTACGCGAGATCCCGGAGGCCAAGAAGCCGAAGCTCATCCCGATTTCCTCGAACGGCGCCCGGACCATCGAAGCCAAGCAGGCTGCGTAACGGGTTTTCCGAGCCCCAAACGAAGAGCGCCCCGGTTCGGCCGGGGCGCTTTTTTATTTGTCGGATCCTGGTCCTTGGTCATCCCGCTGGGCTTGGAGGGGCCCGTCGGTCAAGGGTCTCTGGAGGGAAGAAATCGCGGGTGATTGCGGCAGGGTTAGGGCAATCACTCGGCCGCCTGGCGCGATAACCCCGAAGAGGCGATCTCCAGCAGCCTGCGGACGTCCTCTTCCCTTGTGGCCCAGGACGTGACGAGGCGGATCAACACCTCGTGATCGCCGACCCGCTCGGCCTCCGGCAGGCTCAACTCCGTCCACGGATGGTAGAGGATGCCGGCGGCCTTCAGCGCCTCGTCCAGGGTCCCCGGGATGATCGGGAAGACCTCGTTGGCCTGCGTCGGCCACGCCAGGCGCACGCCGGGCAGTTGCAGGAGCCCTTCCGAGAGCATCGTCGCCATGGCGTTGGCATGGCGCGCATTGTCGAGCCAGTGGCCGCCCGCGAAATAGCCCTCGAACTGCGCCCCGATGAGACGCCCCTTGGAGATGATCTGGCCGGCGCGCTTGGACCGGTAGTCGAGCGCTTCCGCCAGATCCTCCCGGAACACCACGATGGCCTCGGCCATCAGGCCGCCGTTCTTGGTGGCCCCGAACGACAGGATGTCGACGCCCCGCTTCCAGGTCATCTCGGCCGGGCTGCAGCCGAGCGAGACGAGCGCATTGGCAAAGCGGGCACCGTCCATGTGGAAGGACAGGCCGCGCTCGCGGCAGACATCGCCCAGGGCCGTGAGTTCATCGAGGCCATAGACCGTGCCGCATTCGCTCACCTGCGAGATCGACAGGGCCTTCGGCGGCATCTGCTTGACCGCCTTGGGCAGGCCGTCGAGATAGGCGGCGACCTCCTCGGCCTTCAGCTTGGCGCCGACGCCGGGCAGCCCCGAGAGCTTCGCCCCGTGCATGAAGAATTCCGGCGCCCCGCATTCGTCGTCGATGATATGCGCCTCCCGGTGGCAGACGCAGAGGCCGTAGGGCGGCACGGCGGAGGAAAGGGCCAGGGCGTTGGCGGCCGTTCCGGTGGTGGCGAAGAAGACGGAGACCTCGCGCTCGAAGATCTCGTTGAAATGCGCCCTGACGCGCTTCGAGATCTCGTCGTTGCCGTAAGCCGCCATGGTTCCGGCATTGGCTTCGAGGATGGCCTGGAGGACGGGGGCGCTGCCCCCGACGATGTTGTCGCTTGCGAAATTCATGAAGCGGTTCCTAGAGCATCGGACCCGAAAGTGGAATGCCGATTCAGACATGAGCCCCATGCCCTTTCCCTTGGATCATGGGCGCATGGCCACCAGGCGGCCATGACATGTCAAGGTCATTGACCCATCGGTGAAGACTTTCGTTCCTGGGGTCCAAAAAGCTGCTTTTGTTACATTCGGCGTCGCTCGCTTGTAACTTTTGTCTAAAATCTTTCTAAACCCTCTTGTGCGCTGCGCTGATCTCTGGCAACTTGCCTCCATTAGGACAGTGATACTGTCCCTTTTGGGCACCTGCGCCCTCTGTTTTCGCCCTGAGGTTTTCTTGATGCTTCGCCAGATGCGAACGACGCGAGATACCGAGAAACCTGCCCGCAAAACGCGGGCGGGGCGGGCGACTTTGGGCTGAACTCCAGCCTGGGATGCCCGCGAGGTGCGGGCTCCTCTCCGGGACCCGAGCCTCGCAAGACGCAAGAAGCGGCGGGGGCATCCGGACGATCTGATCATCCGACGGCCCAGAAGCCGCCTCAAAAAACCTTGAAGACGTGATCGGATGTGAGGATCTGCCATGAGCGACGTGCCGACCAAGAGCCTGGAAATCGAAGCGCCAAGCCGCACGGCCACGACGGCAGATAAAGTCCGCTTCGTGCGCGATCCGGGCCTGCCGGCCGCCCAGGGCCTCTACGACCCCGCCAACGAGCAGGATTCCTGCGGAGTCGGCTTCATCGCCGACATGAAGAACCGCAAGTCGCACGACATCGTCGAGCAGGGCCTGTCCATCCTGCACAATCTCGACCATCGCGGCGCCGTGGGGGCCGATCCCAAGATGGGCGACGGCTGCGGCATCCTGGTCCAGATCCCGCACAAGTTCTTCGCCGCCGAATGCGCCAAGGTCGGCATCTGGCTCCCCGAGGAAGGCCTGTACGGCGTCGGCCATCTGTTCATGCCCCGCGACCCCGAGGGCTTCAAGCTCGTCGAGGAGATCGTCACGAAGGCGATCACCGACGAAGGCCTCCAGGTTCTCGGCTGGCGCGAGGTGCCGGTGGATTCGAGCGATCTCGGCGAGAGCGTGAAGGCCACCGAGCCGCAGCACCGGCAGATCTTCATCGGCAAGGGCAAAAGTCTTGGCAGAACCTCGGGCATGGACGACGCAGAGGCCTTCGAGCGCCGCCTTTTCATCGCCCGCAAGGTGATCTCCAACGCCGTCTACGACATGAAGGACCCGCGCACCGCCGGCTACTATCCGGTCAGCCTGTCCTCGCGCACCATCGTGTACAAGGGCATGGTGCTGGTCACGCAGCTGCGCGACTACTATCTCGACCTGCAGGATCCCCGCTTCGAGAGCGCCATCGCGCTCGTGCACCAGCGCTTCGCCACCAACACCTTCCCGACCTGGCAGCTCGCGCATCCCTACCGCATGGTGGCCCATAACGGCGAGATCAACACCCTGCGCGGCAACGTGAACTGGATGGCGGCGCGCCAGGCCTCGGTCGATTCCGATCTCTTCGGCAACGACATCTCGAAGCTCTGGCCGATCTCCTACGAGGGCCAGTCCGACACGGCCTGCTTCGACAACGCGCTCGAATTCCTGGTGCGCGGCGGCTACTCGCTGTCGCACGCCATGATGATGCTGATCCCGGAGGCATGGGCCGGCAACCCGCTCATGAACGACGACCGGCGCGCCTTCTACGAATATCACGCCGCCCTCATGGAGCCGTGGGACGGCCCGGCCGCCGTGTGCTTCACCGACGGCAAGCAGATCGGCGCGACCCTCGACCGCAACGGCCTTCGCCCCGCGCGCTATCTCGTGACCGATGACGGCCTCGTGGTGCTCGCCTCCGAGATGGGCGTGCTGCCGATTCCGGAGGAGAAGATCGTCGAGAAGTGGCGCCTGCAGCCGGGCAAGATGCTTCTCATCGATCTCGAGGAGGGCCGGATCGTCTCCGACGACGAGATCAAGCAGCAGCTCTCGCAGGCGCATCCCTACAAGGATTGGCTGAAGCGCACGCAGATCGTGCTGGAGGACTTGAAACCCGTGCAGGCCAGAGAGTCGCGCACCGACGTGTCGCTCCTCGACCGCCAGCAGGCCTTCGGCTACACGGCGGAAGACCTCAAGCTGCTCATGCAGCCCATGGCCGTGACCGGCCAGGAGGCGGTCGGCTCCATGGGATCGGACACGCCGATCTCCGCGCTCTCCGACAAGCCGAAGCTGCTCTACACCTATTTCAAGCAGAACTTCGCCCAGGTGACGAACCCGCCGATCGACCCGATCCGCGAGGAGCTCGTCATGAGCCTGGTGTCGTTCATCGGCCCGCGCCCGAACATCCTGGACCTCGAGGGCACCTCGCGTCGCAAGCGCCTCGAGGTGCGCCAGCCGATCCTCACCAACGAGGACCTGGAGAAGATCCGCTGCATCGGCCATTTCGAGGATCGCTTCGACACGAAGACCCTCGACATCACCTATGACGCGGAACTCGGCGCCTCCGCCCTCGACGGCGCGCTCGACCGCCTCTGCGACCGCGCGGAAGCGGCGGTGCATGGCGGCTACAACATCATCATCCTGTCCGACCGCATGGTCGGCCCGGACCGCATTCCGATTCCGGCGCTGCTGGCGACCGCCGCCGTGCACAATTACCTGATCCGCAAGGGCCTGCGCACCTCGGTCGGCCTCGTGGTCGAATCCGGCGAGCCGCGCGAGATCCATCACTTCGCCTGCCTTGCCGGCTACGGCGCGGAAGCGATCAACCCGTATCTCGCCTTCGAGACCATCGCGGACATGCTCGACAGGGGCGAGCTGCCGGAAGAGGTGGACGCCGACGAGGCGATCAAGCGCTACATCAAGTCCATCGGCAAGGGCCTGCTGAAGGTAATGTCCAAGATGGGCATCTCCACCTACCAGTCCTATTGCGGCGCGCAGATCTTCGATGCGGTCGGCCTCCGCTCCGACTTCGTGTCCCGCGACTTCTTCGGCACGGCGACCACCATCGAGGGCATCGGCATGGACGAGGTCGCGGAGGAGAACGTGCGCCGCCACCGCGACGCCTTCGGGGACGCGCCGATCTACCGCAATGCGCTCGACGTGGGCGGCGAGTACGCCTACCGCCAGCGCGGCGAGGTGCATGCCTGGAACCCGGACACCGTCGCGACGCTCCAGCATGCGGTGCGTCTCAACGCGCAGGACCGCTACCGCGAATATGCCCGCCTCGTGAACGAGCAGGACAACGAGCTCAAGACGATCCGCGGCCTCTTCCGCATCAAGAAGGCCGAGGAGACCGGGCGTGCGGCCATCGACATCGGCGAAGTCGAACCGGCCCAGGAGATCGTGAAGCGCTTCTCCACCGGCGCCATGTCGTTCGGGTCGATCTCGAAGGAGGCGCACGAAACCCTGGCGCTCGCCATGAACGCCATCGGGGGCAAGTCCAACACCGGCGAGGGCGGCGAGGAGCCGGAGCGCTTCCGGCCGCTCTCCGATGGACGCTCCAAGCGTTCGGCCATCAAGCAGGTGGCCTCCGGCCGCTTCGGCGTGACGACGGAATACCTCGTCAACGCGGACATGATGCAGATCAAGGTGGCGCAGGGAGCGAAGCCCGGCGAGGGCGGCCAGCTGCCCGGCCACAAGGTCGACGCGAAGATCGCCCGCGTGCGCCACTCGACCCCCGGTGTCGGCCTGATCTCGCCGCCGCCGCACCACGACATCTACTCCATCGAGGATCTGGCGCAGCTGATCTTCGACCTGAAGAACGTGAACCCGGCCGCCGACGTGTCGGTGAAGCTCGTCGCCGAAGTCGGCGTCGGCACGGTCGCGGCGGGCGTCGCCAAGGCGCGCGCCGACCACATCACGATCTCGGGCTTCGAGGGCGGCACAGGCGCCTCGCCCCTCACCTCGCTCAAGCATGCGGGCTCGCCCTGGGAGATCGGCCTTGCCGAGACCCAGCAGACCCTCGTGCTCAACCGACTGCGCGGGCGCGTGGCGCTTCAGGCCGACGGCGGCCTGCGCACGGGACGCGACGTGGTGATCGCGGCGCTGCTCGGCGCCGACGAATACGGCTTCTCGACCGCGCCGCTGATCGCTGCCGGCTGCATCATGATGCGCAAGTGCCATCTGAACACCTGCCCGGTCGGCGTCGCCACGCAGGACCCGGTGCTGCGCAAGCGCTTCAAGGGCCTGCCCGAGCACGTCATCAACTACTTCTTCTTCGTCGCCGAGGAAGTGCGCGAGCTGATGGCCGAGATGGGCTTTGCCACCATCGACGAGATGATCGGCCAGTCCGATCTCCTCGACAAGAACGCGGCCATCAGCCACTGGAAGGCCAAGGGCCTCGACTTCGCGAAGCTGTTCCACAAGCCCGATGCGGGCCCGAACGTGGCGATCCGCCATCAGGAGCGCCAGGTTCATCCCATCGCCGACGTGCTCGACCGCGCGTTCATCGCGCAGGCCGGTCCGGCGCTGGAGAAGGCCGAGGCCGTCACCATCGAGTCGAAGGTGCGCAGTTCCGACCGGACGGTCGGCGCCATGCTCTCCGGCGAGGTGGCGAAGCGCTACGGCCATGAGGGCCTGCCCGACGACACCATCACGGTGAAGCTGAAGGGCACGGCGGGCCAGAGCTTCGGCGCGTGGCTCGCCGCCGGCGTGACGCTCAACCTCGAAGGCGAAGCGAACGACTACGTCGGCAAGGGCCTGTCGGGCGGCAAGATCATCATCGCGCCGTCACCGGGCTCGAAGGCCGCTCCCGAGCGCTCCATCGTCGTGGGCAACACGGTGATGTACGGGGCAATCGCGGGCGAAGCCTACTTCCGCGGCGTCGCGGGCGAGCGCTTCGCCGTGCGCAATTCCGGCGCCATCGCGGTGGTCGAGGGCACGGGCGATCACGGCTGCGAATACATGACCGGCGGCCTCGTGGTCGTGCTGGGGCAGACGGGACGCAACTTCGCGGCGGGCATGTCGGGCGGCATCGCCTATGTGCTCGACGAGGACGGCACGTTCGGCAAGCGCTGCAACCTGTCCATGGTCGATCTCGAGCCCGTCGAGGAGGAGGAGGACCTGATGCGCCGTCTCCACCATCATGGCGGCGACCTCGAGACCAAGGGCCGCATCGACATCATGGCCAACATGTCCGGCCCCGATGAAGAGCGCCTGATGCAGCTCATCACCAACCACCACACCTATACGGGCTCGACGCGCGCCAAGGAGATCCTCGACAACTGGACGACCTACCGCACCAAGTTCGTGAAGGTCATGCCGGTCGAGTATCGCCGTGCGCTCCAGGAGATGGATCGTCTCCGGAACCTGCAGGCGGCGGAATAAGGATTAAGGGGCAAACCCATGGGCAAGGTCACAGGCTTTCTCGAATACGACCGGCAGGAGCAGAAGTATCAGCTCGCCGGGGAACGCGTGCGCCACTTCCGCGAGTTCACGCTGCCGCTCGACGACAACGATCTGAAGAAGCAGGCGGGACGCTGCATGGATTGCGGCATCCCCTTCTGCCACGGGCCGACCGGCTGTCCGGTGCACAACCAGATTCCCGACTGGAACGATCTGGTCTGGCAGGGCGACTGGGAGGAGGCCGCGCGCAACCTCCACACCACCAACAACTTCCCCGAGTTCACCGGCCGCATCTGCCCGGCGCCGTGCGAGGAGGCCTGCACGCTCAACCTCGAGAACCAGCCGGTCACCATCAAGACCATCGAGCAGGCCATCGCCGACAAGGCCTGGGAGATGGGCTTCGTGAAGCCGGAGCCGGCGGACGTTTCGACCGGCAAGCGCGTGGCCGTCATCGGCTCGGGCCCGGCCGGGATGGCGGCGGCCCAGCAGCTCGCCCGCGCCGGTCACGAGGTGCACGTGTTCGAGCGTCAGGCCAAGCCCGGCGGGCTGCTGCGCTACGGCATCCCGGACTTCAAGATGGAGAAGTACCACATCGACCGCCGCGTGAAGCAGATGGAAGCGGAAGGCGTGATCTTCCATTGCGGCGTCAATGTCGGCGTCGACAAGAGCTTCGCCTCGCTCCACAACGAGTTCGACGCGGTGCTGTTCGCCGGCGGCGCGGAGGATCCGCGCAACCCGAACCTGCCGGGACAGGATCTCGCCGGCGTGCATTTCGCGATGCCGTACCTGACCCAGTCCAACCAGCGCGTGGGCGGCGAGGATGTCACGGCCGCGCCCCTTCTCGCCAACGGCAAGCACGTGGTGGTGATCGGCGGCGGCGATACGGCCTCCGACTGCGTCGGCACCGCCTTCCGCCAAGGTGCGCTGTCGGTCACGCAGCTCGACATCCGCCCGAAGCCGCCGGAGCGCGAGGACAAGCTCACCGTGTGGCCCTACTGGCCGACCAAGATGCGCACCTCGTCCTCCCAGGCGGAAGGCGCCGAGCGCGAGTTCCAGGCCGCGACCCTCGGCATCGTCGGCAAGAAGGGGCATGCCACCGGGGTGCAATGCGCCCGCGTGGACGAGAAGCGCCAGCCCATCCCCGGCACCGAGTTCATCCTCAAGGCCGACCTCGTCTTCATCGCCATCGGCTTCGCCGGCTCGGTGAAGGAAGGCCTGCTGGAGGAATCGGGCGTCGCCATGGACCGGCGCGGGAACGTGGTGGCCGACGATAGGAGCTACCGCACATCGAGCGAAAAGGTCTTCGTGGCCGGCGACATGCGCCGGGGCCAATCGCTGGTGGTCTGGGCCATCCGCGAAGGCCGCCAGGCCGCCCGCTCCATCGACGTCTTCCTGATGGGCGAGAGCACGCTTCCGGTTTAGAGTGTCGGACCCAAGGTGGATCTGATTTTGGGTCCGACACTCCACCCTTTGACTGGCGCATTGCTTGACGCGGCCCCGAGGGCCGCGCGTGTTGCTATTGCATGCTTGATTTCAAATTGCGCACAATCCAGTCGAAGCGCTCAAAAAGCTTGGAGTTCAAGAAAACAGACGGAGAAAATCCGCTGCCTAAGATTTTAATTTTGACGTAAAAGCCGTCGTATCTGGGTAGATGATATAGTTTTAGCGTTATCATTCTCGCCCCAGACTCAGGCTTAACCTGATACACACTGATCGGATGTGCCAAGATAAGAGAAAATTCGAGCTTAAAAGCTTCCAATCTTCCAAGTGTATTCTTGTCTTTCTGATTTGGACCATCAAGATGTTGCGGCCCAATCATAGAGAAGATTGAGCGGCACGCTTCGGCAAGTGCTTCCACCTGACCCAGATTGAGAAACGCCTCTGTAAAATATATGCCACTTTCAGTGCCGTCTTGCGCTTCGAAGTGAAGCGATGCAAGACGCTGACCGCTATAGGCGTTGTCGCCGAAGAAATAGCGAACGAAGGCTGTCGCTTTGGGATAGGTCGTGAGCGTGATGATCTCTCGCTCTAAGACAACGGTACTTTGCTGAGAGACGAGGTTAAGACCAAACAAGCGCCGGTCTCAGCTCAACAATTCGATCATCGGCAGCGAACTCGCTGCGGCTCCGTCTGTGCGGCTCACAATGAACGCGTTTGTATGACATGCTGTTAGAGCAATGCAGGAGAGAAGCCTTATCAGATCCTCCCATTCAGGATGTTAACCTCCTCATATGAAAGTATATATAGTTTCATTTTATTCAAATCTGTCAAGATCGCAGACTGCAGAATGCTTGGCGAATATTCGTCCGGTGAAGACATAACCCGTCACTTGCGCCTCCGGCGCGACCTCTCCCTCAGCGAGATGTGAACCCGCGCAAATCTGCTCCCTCCCTTACTATTGGGAATGGCCGGGGCTTCGCTTAAAGGCTGACCCTATGGGTTGGGCCACCGGAAATCGTCCGCGCGCCCCGGCCGCGAGCTCGGGACGATTCCGACCCGGAGCGCGCGCTGGACCGTGTAGGCGTTGTCGCCGCTGAGCTTCGGCGGCGACGAGACGAGCGTGCCTCCCGGAGCCACGTCCTGGCGGGTCAGCGGCAGGACGGGCCCGACCAGCGGCTTCGACGGCAGGGAGACCGGTGCCGCCGCGTCCGGCGGCACCGGGAGAGCCGCCTCGATGGAGGGAGGGGAGGAACCGTCGGCAGGCGTGATGTCAGCCGGATTGGCAGGAGCTGCCACGGCCGTTCCACCCTGCCCCAGGATGCGCTTGATCTCGGTATCGGCGAAGAAGGCGACCTTGCGGGCTCCGGCGCGGGTGAAGAACACGCCGTCGTTGGTGCGCAGCTTGGCCGGCTCGCCGTCCACGTCGGGCCCCTCGGCCGCGTAGCGGTTCTCGTCGTCCACGAAACCCGGCCAGATATCGACATAAGCGCCGCCGCCGCGCTGGACGCTTTCCTTGTAGATCTCGTTGATGGCGACCAGATCCTCGGTGATCTTGCTGTTCTTCATCGGCGGCAGGCCGATCCACACAAAGGGGATGTTCCGCTCCTTGAACGTGCTCACGATCGCGTCGACGCGCTGGCGGTAGAGCTCCTTCCACTGGTCGGACAGGGGCTCGACGCTCTCCTCGCCGTCCCTGATCGCCTGCCGGTCGCTCGTGCCGAGCATCACCACGGCGACACTCGCCTTCTGCCCGCCGTCGAGGGTCGCCTTGATGAAGTTCGGCCAATCGGCCGGATCGGCGCGGACGAGGCTCGTGTCCCGGACCTTGGGCACGACCGCCACATCCTGGTTGTCGGCGAAATGTGCGTCGAGCCCCTGGCGGGCGAACCCGGCCAGGGCGTCCCCGAACACCACCACGTGGGTGCTCGGATCGACCTTCGGCTTTTCCTGCTTCGCGACGGCCGCCGCCGGGGGCACGGCCCTGCGGGGGCGCGCAACGGGAGCGCGGGCCGCCGGCGGAGGCTCGTCCGGGACACCGAAGAAGCGCCTCAGGCTGAAGCCCTGCTGCGGCTGGGCCGGCTGCACGAGCTTTCCGGGGTAATAGCCGGGCGGATAGGCCCGCAGATCGCGCCGAGGCTGCTGCTGCGGCTGGTAATAGCCCGACTGGGCCATGGCCGCACCGCTCCCGAGGGCTGCCAGCAGCAGCACCAGTGTCAGGCGGTGAAGGATCGGCACCAAGGTCATAGGCGGTTCCACTTCTGTCTGGACCAGCCTCAAGTATAGAGCCTTGCAGGAACTCCGTCAGCGGGTCGCGCGCAACTCACGCAGGACCGCGTAATCGGCATAGCCATCGGGAATCAAGCCACGGCGCAGCTGGAAGTTCCGTACGGCCTCCCGGGTCTTGGAGCCAAGCTTGCCGTCCGCATCGCCCTTGTAGAATCCGAGGCGCGCGAGACGCTCCTGCAGTTCCTGGCTCTGGTCCCTGTCCAGCATGGGCTTGTTCTTCGGCCAGGCGCCCTGGATCGGCATGCCCCCAAGGAGCCGGTCGCCGAGATGGGCCACGCCCATGGCATAGGCGTCCGAGGAATTGTAGGCCTTGATCACGTCGTAGTTGCGCGTCACCAGGAATGCGGGGCCGCTCGCCCCGCCCGGCAGGAACAGGGTCGCCTCGCCCGAGCGCGGCAGCGCCTTTCCGTCCACGCGCCGCACGCCCACGGCCTGCCAGCGGGCGAAATCCTGCCTCAGATGCCGGTAATCGAAGCCGCGCGGCAGCGCCACCTCGAACCCCCAGGGCAGTCCCGGCTCCCAGCCGTGCTGGCGCAGGTAATTGGCCGTGGACGCCATGGCGTCGGGCACCGAGGACCAGATGTCCCGGATCCCGTCCCCGTTGCCGTCGACGGCGAATTTCATGAAGCTCGAGGGCATGAACTGGGTCTGGCCCATGGCCCCGGCCCAGGAGCCCAGCATCTTGGAGCGGTCGATATGCTCGCCTTCCAGGATCTGCAGCGCGGTGAGCAGCTCCTCCCTGAAGAAATCGCCCCGGTAGCCGGCATAGGCCAGGGTCGCCAGTGCCCGGACCGTATAGATCGAGCCGGTGAAGCTGCCGAAATTGGTTTCCATGCCCCAGACGCCGAGGATCACGGACCGCGGAACCCCGTAGGCGCGCTCGACGGCGGCGAGCGTCTTGGACCACTCGGCGGCCATCTCCTGGCCGCGCTTCAGGCGCTGAGCCGAGATGGCGCCGTTGATGTAGTCCCAGATCGGCCGGACGAATTCGGACTGCTTTTTCGTGAGCGCAATGATCTTGGCATCGGGCCCGACGCCCCGGAACGCCTCCTCGAAGGTCGCCCGCGACACCCCCCGCGCCTTGGCGGCGGGCCAGAGCCCCTGCACGAAACGCTGGAACCCGGCCTGGGAGACCTCCTGCGCCTGAACGCTCGGGATCCCGCCGCCTGCGCCCGCGGCGAGGCTCAGGCCGAGAAGGAATGCGCCTGAAAGCCGGCGTACCAGCGCATCGTGCGGACCCAGCGGGCCGCGCCAGCGAAAAGTGGATCCGGTTTTCGCTAGCGCGGCCCGCTGGGTCCGCGAAGAACGATGCGCCAGTTTAAACATTGAGCATCGGATTCGATCCCAAAAGTGGGTCCACTTTTGGGTCCGATGCTTGAGGGAAAGCGGCTGGCGCATGGGAAGTCGCTCACGGAAACAGGACAGATCTGCCCTGCCAATGCGACACTAAGCAGGTTAACAGACGGTTGATAGCTAGCCTTTTGATGATGTTGCCCTTCCGGGGCGCCCGATCGCTCTCCTCAAAACCGCCTTTCTTGGCAGCTTAACCAAAACGCTTCAGGTCCAATTCAGATCGGGAGCCGCATGTAGGCACGCGCAACGATGAAACCTTAAGGGCGCTGCCGCGTTGGAGGACGCCGAAGCTTGACAGTTATCGGTTCCCTTTTCCCGGTCCCGTCTTAGATTACCCTTCCCTCTTGATGCTCAATCATGGCCCGATCAATGAAGCGAATCCGCAAAGCAGTCCTTCCCGTCGCCGGTCTCGGCACCCGGTTCCTGCCTGCCACCAAGGCCGTTCCCAAGGAGATGCTCTGCGTCGTCGACCGTCCCGTCGTGCAGCATGTGGTGGATGAGGCGCGCGCCGCCGGCATCGAGCACTTCATCTTCGTCACCGGGCGCAACAAGGCGGTGATCGAGGACCATTTCGACATCGCCTACGAGCTGAACCGCACCCTTGAGGGCCGCAACAAGACGAAGGAGCTGGAGCTGCTCGCCCGGGACCAGCCCCAGGCCGGCCAGACGAGCTTCACCCGCCAGCAGGAGCCGCTCGGGCTCGGCCACGCGGTCTGGTGCGCCCGCGAGCTCGTGGGCGACGAGCCCTTCGCCGTGATCCTGCCTGACATGCTCAGCCGCGGCTCGATGGAGCAGATGATCGCCGCCTATGACAGGCATGGCGGCAACATCATCGCCGTGGAGGAGGTGCCGGAGGACCAGACGCATCAATACGGCATCGTCTCGGTCGGCCAGGAATTCGGCCAGACCTTTGAGATCACCGGCATGGTGGAGAAGCCCCCGAAAGGCACCGCCCCCTCGAACTACATCATTTCGGGCCGCTACATCCTCCAGCCCGAGATCTTCGACCTGCTCTCCACCCAGGAGCGCGGTGCCGGCAACGAGATCCAGCTCACGGATTCCATGATCCGCCTGATGAAGGACCAGCAATTCTTCGGCATGAAGTACCAGGGCAAGACCTACGACACGGGCTCCAAGATCGGCTTCCTCATGGCCAACGTGGCCTATGCCCTGGAGCGCGATGAGCTCTCCGCCGAGTTCCGCCGGGAGCTCGAGGCGCTGCTGCGGCAGAAGTAAGCAATGGCGAGGGTTCCTCATGGCCGCTCCTCCGTGCTAGAGGGGCGGCCATGACACTTGCAAAGCCAAGCCCCCTGTCGCCCGATCCCACCATCGCCTCGGCCCTGCGCACGCTCGAGACGGAGCGGGACGGCCTGACGATCCTGATGGAGGCCATCGGCAACGGCCTCGGCCCGGTCTTCACGGCGGCCGTCGAGACATTGTCGGCCGCCAGGGGCCGGGTCATCGTGACCGGCATGGGCAAATCCGGCCATGTGGGCCGCAAGATCACCGCCACCTTCGCCTCGACCGGCACGCCCGCCCACTACGTCCACCCGGCGGAGGCGAGCCACGGCGACCTGGGCATGATCCAGACCGACGACGTGATCATCGCCCTGTCCTGGTCGGGGGAGACGGCCGAACTCGCGGACATCATCGGCTATTCCCGGCGCTTCCGGGTGCCCCTGATCGCCCTGACGTCGAACGCGGAATCGACCCTCGGGCGCGCCTCCGACATCTGCCTGACCCTGCCGAGGGCCAAGGAGGCCTGCCCCAACGGGCTGGCGCCCACCACCTCGACCACGATCCAGCTCGCGCTCGGCGACGCCCTCGCCGTCGCCCTCCTGGAGAAGCGCGGCTTCACGGCGGAGCACTTCAAGGTGTTCCACCCCGGCGGCAAGCTCGGCGCCCGACTCAAGCTCGTGCGCGACATCATGCACATGGGCGAGCGCCTGCCGGTCGTCGGCCTCGAGGCGCGCATGGACGAGGCCATCGGCGAGATCGGCCGCAAGGGTTTCGGCGCCGTGATCGTGGTCAACGGCGACGGCACGCTCGCGGGCATCGTCACCGACGGCGACCTGCGCCGCAACCTGAAGCCCGATCTCATGACCCTGCCGGTGACGGCGATCATGACCAGGACGCCGCGCACCATCGCGCCCGATGCCCTCGTGGCGACCGCCCTGGAAATGGAAGAGGCCTCCCGCATCACGGCCCTGATCGTGGTCGAGAACAACCGGCCCATCGGCCTGGTGCATTACCTCGACCTCCTGCGGGCAGGCGCGGCCTGATTCAGGGCAAGGGAAAGAGCAGGACCCTGCTCTTTCCGATAGGCGTCAGATTACGACGAAATCGCTGAGAGCGAGCTTGGCCTTGTTGCTCAACTTCGCAATGAGGATTTGAGCCTCGGCGCCTGTCCCGTCGGGATCGTAATACAGATTGCCGGTAGACTTGTGATAGATGATGCGGTCCTCCGCATCTGCGGCCATCGAACCGAAGTGAAGAGCATCGCGGGCGAGCTTTCCTTTTCCTCCGATATTGGCGAAGGCTTCCTGCTTGAACTTGAGCGTGTCGTCGATCGGGTTGAAGTCCCGTATGATGTCCCTGTTGCCCGCAAGAGGCGCAACCGCGAAGACGAAGCTGTCCTTCCCCTCACCTCCCGTCAGGGTATTGCTCCCGGCACCGCCGATGAGTTTGTCGTTGCCCGCACCACCCGACAGCGTATCGTTGCCGTCACCGCCATCGATGTATTCGGATCGCTTCCCCCCGAGAACGGTATCGTTGCCGCCAAGCATGCTGATCTTGCCGGAAATGTAACCCTTCCGCGTATCGAGGTAGTTGCCCCCCTCACCCATGGTTAGGCCGCCATAGATCGTGCCTTCGTTTGTAAAACGAGGGCTGTTAACAATAAAAGCCATGCTGTAATGTTCCGCTTAGTTCATCAGGAATGCCGCCACCGGGTTCCGAGCCTCGGTGATCGACGAAGCATTAGAAACTTTATATTGTTATATAAATGGCATGCAACCCCACCCTGTGGAAGTTGCCTCACGGATCGTCGACGACGAGCGTCGCGCCTTCGACCCGCACCACCCGCACCTTGGCGCCGGCGAACCGGTCGGCGCCGGTCACGCGCCAGGAGCTGTCGTCGACCCGGATGCGTCCCTCGCCGTCCTTGATCGGCGTCTCGAGGGTGAAGACCCGCCCGACGAGGGACTGGCCGCGCTGGTTGAGCGGCGCGGCATCGGTGTCGGGCTGGGTCTTCGAACGGGTGACGTAGCGTCCAAGGACCACCGCTCCCACGGACAGCAGGGCGAAGAGGAGCGCCGCGGCCTGCCAGGACAGGCCGAGCAGGGCATCCAGCAATCCCGTCGCGATGGCGGCCAGACCGAGCCAGAGGAAGAACGCGCCCGGCGCGACCAGTTCGACGCCGATCAGGACGATGCCGAGGATGATCCAGGTCCAAGCTCCCAGGCCGATGAGCGCGTCCGCGATCATGAGCGCTCGGCTCCTCCGCCGATCGTGGGAACGCTGCGCACGGGCTTGGTTCCCACGCCGCCCTCCCCGAACACGGACCGGGTCAGCTCGGCGATGCCTCCCAGGGTTCCGGCCAGTCCTGCCGCCTCGATGGGCACGATCACCACTTTCTGGTTCGGCGCCGAGGCGAGCGCCCGGATCGCATCGATGTATTTCTCCGCCACGATGAAATTGGCCGCGTTGAGGTCGCCCCGCGTGATGGCATCGCTCACCATGCCGGTCGCCTTGGCTTCGGCCTCCGCCTGCCGCTCGCGGGCCTCCGCGTCGCGGAACGCCGCTTCCTTCCGGCCCTCGGCGGCGAGGATCTGCGACTGCTTCTGGCCCTCGGCCCGCAGGATCTCCGCCTGCCGCAGGCCCTCCGCCTCGAGCACGGCGGCGCGCTTCTCGCGCTCGGCCTTCATCTGCCGCGCCATGGCGCCGGCGAGATCCTGCGGAGGGAGAATGTCCTTGATCTCGACGCGGGTCACCTTGGCGCCCCAGGGCGAGGCGGCGGCATCGACGACGCGCAGGAGCCGCTCGTTGATCTCGTCGCGATGGGAAAGGAGCTGGTCGAGGTCCATGGAACCCACGACCGTGCGGATATTGGTCATGGTCAGAACCAGAAGCGCCTGGTTCAGGTCGGCGACCTCGTAGGAAGCCTTGGCGGCATCGAGCACCTGGTAGAATGCGGCGGCGTCGATGGTGACGCCCGCATTGTCCCGTGTGAAGGCTTCCTGGCTCGGAACGTCGAGCACCTGCTCCATGACGTTCACCTTCTTCCCGATCTGATCGATATAGGGCACGATCAGGCCGAGGCCCGGGGTGAGCGTGCGCGAATAGCGCCCGAACCGCTGGACCGTATAGGCATAGCCCTGAGGAACCGTCCTGATGCTCATGGCGATCGTCACCACGACGACAAGCACCAGAACGATGACGAAGATGTCGAAACCACTCAGCGGCATGAGCCCCCCAGGCAACCTCGTTGCAGAGAGATCACGCTAGCGCAAAGAGGCTTCGAGTCCTAGAGCGTGAGATCGCACCGCGCGAAGAACCGGAAGCCACTTCTTCGCACAGTGGATCAGATCCAGCCCTGAAGCTCGCGCTCGACGATGTGGTTGATGACCCGCATGCCGTCCTCGCTGTCGTTGAGGCAGGGCAGATAGGCGAAGTCCTCGCCGCCGTTGTGCATGAAGATCTCGCGGTTCTCGACGTCGAGCTCTTCCAGGGTCTCCAGGCAATCGGCCGAGAAGCCGGGAGCGACGATCGCCATGCGCTTCACGCCGCTCTTTGCAAGCGCTTCCACGGTCTTGTCCGTATAGGGCTGGAGCCACTCCGCCTTGCCGAAACGGGACTGGAAGCTCATGCGGAACCTGTCCGCCGGCCAGCCGAAGGCCTCCCGCATCAGGCGCCAGGTCTTCACGCACTGGCAGTGGTAGGGATCGCCCTTCAGGAGGTATTCCTTCGGCACCCCATGGAAGGAGACGAGGATCACCTCCGGTTCGAAGGGGAGCTTCGCCAGGTCCCGCTTCATGGAAGCGACGACGGAATCGATATAGACCGGGTCGTCGTGATAGGGCGGCGAGACCCGGACGGTCGGCTGCCAGCGCATGTCCATCAGCGCCCGGAAGGCCTGATCGCAGGCGGTCGCGGAGGTGGCGGCCGCGTATTGCGGATAGAGCGGCACCAGGAGGATGCGGTCGCAGCCCTGGTCGAGGAGCGCCTGGATGCGCTCGCGCACCTCGGGCTTGCCGTAACGCATGGCCCAATCGACCGTGATCCTGTCGCCGGCGATGGTCCTGAGATGCTCGGTCAGCTTCTCGGCCTGGTTGCGGGTGATGGTCTTGAGCGGCCCCTCGTCGAGCTCGTTGTTCCAGATCGACGCATAGTCGCGGCCCTTGGGGCCGGGACGCTTGGTGAGAATGATCAGGTTGAGGATCGGCCACCACAGGAGGCGCGGCGTCTCGATCACGCGCCGGTCGGAGAGGAATTCCTTCAGGTAGGCTCGCATGGGCCAGTAGCTCGTGCCCTCGGGCGTCCCCAGGTTCATAAGCAGCACACCGATCCGTCCCGTCCGAACGGCCGGGTGGTCCGCCGGGCGCACGCCCTGGCGAAGATCGGTCAGACTCACACTCTCATCCATGAAAAGCCCCTTGACCGCGGGATCCGCAGACGAATCCCGCTCGTGATGGGGCCTTAGATAGAAGCTTCAGGCAGTTCCGCCAACAGGACGCCTCATCGCATCCCGGGAATGCCGCGGGGCCTGCCCGCGGGCGCGTCAGGATCCTATCTCCGGGAACCGGGCCTGCTTGAGCACGGAGTCGATGGCCACGCGCAATCCTGTCGCGTTGAAGTCCATCTCGACCTTGGCATTGAGCTGCGTGGCCAACACCCGGTGCAGCAGGCGCGAGCCGAACCCCTGGCGCGTCGGGGCCGAAACGACGGGCCCTCCCCGCTCCTCCCAGACGAGCTTCAGCCGCGTTCCGTCCTCGGCGGGCTCGGCCTCCCAGGAGACCGCAACCTTGCCGCCGGGCACCGAGAGGGCGCCGTACTTGGCGGCATTGGTGGTCAGCTCGTGGATCGCCATGCCGATGGGCACGGCGGCATCCGAGGGCAGCTCCACGGCGGGGCCGTTCAGGACGATTCGTTCGCCCCTGGTATCGTTGTAGGGCCGGAGCTCCTTTTCCAGGATCTCGCGCAGGGAGGCGGTCTGCCACACGGCTTCGGTCAGGAGGGAATGGGTGTTGGCGAGCGAGATGATGCGCCCGACGAAGGCCTGGTAGAAATCCTCGATGCTGAGCGCGGAGCGCGCCGTCGCGCCCACCACCGCCTGGACCGTGGCGAGGGTGTTCTTCACCCGGTGATGGAGCTCGCGGATCAGCAGGGATTGCTGGGTCTGCGCCTGCTTGCGCTCCTCGATCTCGGTCTGCGCATTGCGATAGAGGCGGCTGTTCTCGAGCGCGATGGCCGCCTGGGCGGTCAAGCCCGCCAGCAGCCGCTCGGAGCGCCGGTTGAACATCCCCGCTCTCTCGTGCCCGAAGACGAGGATGCCGTGGGTATCCCCGGTCCGCAGAATCACCGGGACAGCCAGGATGCTCCGGATCACGGGAGCGCCCGGCGTGGCGTCCAGGGTGAAGGGCGTGCCGTCGTGGCCCTGCTCGACGGCGATGTTGTCGAGGCGGACCGTCTTGCCCTCCTGGAAGGCCGGGGCGCAGATCTCCCGGATGTCCAGGGCGGCGAAAGCATCTCCGAGGCTAGCGGGCTCGAACTTCCCGTAATGCTGCTTTCCGGACTGGGACGCCCCGCAGAAGAAGGCGCCGAACTGCGCCTCGGTCAGCTCGATCCCGGCATCGACGACGCTCTCGATGATGCGGTCGAGGTCGAGTTCGGCCGCGAGAACGCTGCCCGTGCGGTTGAGAACTTCCAGCGCGGCGGTTTCCGTGCGCAGCTCGCTGGTCCGCAGCGCCACCTGCCGCTCGAGGAGCGCCGCATTGGCGGCCTGTTCGTGGAACTGATCGGAGGCCAGCACCGTCAGCGCGAGCAGGGCCAGGAGGGCGATCAGCGCGAAGGCGCCGTAGAGCCGCGTCTGGACGAACCAGGGCGTCCAATAGGCATCCTCCGGCATGCTGACGTTGATATAGAGCGGCATCGCGCCGACCTGACGGTAAGCCCCGACACGCTCCCGATCCATGCTCATGAAGGAATAGAGCCCGGACTGAGAGGCCGTGCCGCGGGCGGAGTCGAAGGCCGACTTGTCGATGGGCGCGAAGGTGAGGCCGTCGGCCGGCGGCGGATACTGGGCGATGACCGTCGCGTCGGAGGCGCGCAGCAGGGCGACCCGGCTGCCCTTGGGCAGCCGGATCTTCGACCAGTAATCGTAGAAGTAGGACAGGGAAACCGTGACCGCCGCGATACCGCCGAATTCTGCCCGCTCGTCCTGGAGGCGCCGGCTGATCATGAAGGTCGGCGCTTTCGTGACCCGCCCGAGGATCGGGGCGCCGACGAACAATCCCTGGTCCGAACCGAGCTGAGCGCGGAAGACATCCCGTCCCGCGACACTCGCCGCCGGCGCCGGGAACTGCGCCGATGTCAGCCGAAGGCGCCCGCTCGGGTCGTTGAGCCAGATGTCCTCGATGTAGGGCAAGGCGTCCCGGATCGTATTGATCTGCTCCCACAGGGCGTTCGAGGCTTCCACCTGATCCCAGCTCTGCCCCTGCACCAGGGTGGTGGCCTGCTTCAGGGTCAGGTCCGTGACCTCCAGAAGCCTGGCCGTATGATCCGCGAGGAAGAAGGCCGCGTTGCGGAGATCGTCCTCGTTGCGCTGGATCAGGCGGTTGCGCTGCTCCCAGGCGATGTAGCCGAAGGTCAGAAGAATGAACGCGACGCCGAACAATCCCATGACCAGAGTCAGCCGTCCGCGCGCCATGGAACGGCGACGCTGCTTCTGGGACAGACTGATCGATTCTGGACGCGTGTAGTATTGCAAGGAGAGACCGCTTTTGAGTGGGAGATTCGCCGTTGCGCGGCCAGAATGGCACAGCGAACGCCATTGATGGAGAGGGAATTTACGTCTTGTGATCCCGTTGACCAGAGACGTGCGACCAACTGCGCGGCCCGCAGCATCGTTCCATAAAAATCGCCGGGGCTCGCGGGAGCCCCGGCGCGAAGAAAAGACTTCGGTCGGGTCAGCGCAGGACGACGCGGCCCTCGACCTTCGGCGCGACCTTTCCGGCCTTTGCGATGTAATCGATCACCTGCGTGGCCATGAGCTGGCTCGCCGAGACGTCGACGAGCGGCTTGGCCTCCGTGAACACGCGGTAGCCGTCGCCGCCGCGGGCCATGAAGTCGTTGGTGGCCAGCTTGTAGGTCTTGGCCGGATCGAGCGGCTCGCCGTTGATCTTGATCGACTTCACGCGGCTGCCAACCGGCTCCTTCACGTCGACTTCCGCCACGATGCCGGAGACCTGCGGAAAGCGGCCGCCAAGTTCGCGAACCTGGCTGACGCCGTTCTCGAGCGCCGCCTTGATCTGGGCGCCGGTGACCTCGAGCAGCACGGTGGTGTTACCGAAGGGCATTTCCGCCAGGATGTTGCGGCGGGTCAGCTTCTGGCCGGCCTCGTACTGCCTGTCGGCGCGCAGCCCGCCGCCATTGGTGATGGCGACATCCGCCCCGACGGAGGCCCTCAGCGCATCCGCCACGAGGTTGCCCATGGCGGCCTCGCCTCCGCGCACCGTGGCGCGGCGGCTGTCGAGGGGCGTTTCCGTCACACCGATCTCGATGTCGAGCTCCTTGGAGAGCTTGTCCTCGTAGCCCTTCACCACGGCCTCGATCTCGGGATCGGGCTTCACGCTGGCGCTGTCGACGATGCGGAAATTCGGCGTCCAGGTGACGGTGGTCTTGCCGTCCTTGGTGGCCTTCGTCACGGCGAGTTCCGTCACGACGATGTAGTTCGCCTGCGATTCGGCCTCGGTGAGGACCACCTTGCCGTCGTAGAAGGCGAGCAGGTGCTCGTCATGGCCGCCGATGATCACGTCGACCCCGGCCGAGCGGGCGATGATCATGTCCACCTCGAGCGGCGTATGGGCGACGGCGACGACGATGTCCGCCCCCTTCTCACGCAGTTCCTTGGCCTTGGCCCGCGCCGTGTTGATGGTGGACGAGAACTTGATGGTGCCGGGGCTCGACGCGATCGGGGTATCCTCGGTGGTGAGGCCGAAGAAGCCGATCTTCACGCCCTGCACCTCGACCATCTTGTCGGGCTTGGTGTTGGCCGGCAGGCCGTCGCCGTCGACGATGTTGGTCGCCAGCACGTCGAACTTGGCCTCGGCCATGCGGGCCCGGAAGGCGGCGTCGCCGAGATCGAACTCGTGGTTGCCCGGCGCCATGACGTCCACGGTCATCCGGTTCAGGATGTCGATGATGTGAGCGCCCTTGTCGAAGCCCGACAGGAGCGAGGGGGAAATCGTATCGCCCGCATGGACGAAGAAGGCGTTGCCCTTGGCCTTCTCATCCTTGATCACCGTGGCGAGCCTGGCGAAGCCGCCGCGGCCCTTCTCGGCGCTCATGCGGTCGATGTCGTTGGTCTGGACGAAACGGATGGTCACGGCCTCCTGCGCCAGGGCCGTGCCCGACAGAAGCATGGACAATCCGAGAAACCCGGCGCGAAACGCAGCGGAAGGGCGGCTCTGAAACATCGTGAAGGTCCTCGTGGCAGGTTGGAACCATGGATGAAGGCCATGGAACCTAGACCGGCAACGTGTCACAGAAGTAACATCCTGTCGACGGCCTCGGCGCCCGGATCAGCGGCCCGCCAGATGCCTTTTTCAGCGATATCCGCAGGCCCGTTCAGGCGGCGCCCGACAGAGTTCCCTCGCCCCCCCGAAAGGCATGCCTCACCGATGACCGGACCGATCAGCCGAGCCCTCGCCGAATTCCGCGCCGAGCCCGCAGTTGCCGGGTGGCTGAGGCTGCCGTTTTTCCAGGACGGCAGCGCCGAAGCGGTGGCCGCCAAGGTCGATGCGGTCGTCGCCTCGGGCGCCCAGGTGCAGCCGCCCCCCGAGGCCGTGTTCACCAGCCTCTCGCTGACGCCCCTCGACAGGGTCAAGGTGGTCGTCCTCGGCCAGGACCCCTACCCGACGCCGGGGGACTCCCACGGCCTTGCCTTCTCCTATCGCGGCTCCCGGCGCCTGCCGGCCTCGCTGCGCACCATCCTGGCCGAAATGGCGGAGGACCTGGGCGTGCCGATGCCGAAATCGGGCGATCTGTCGAAATGGGCCAGACAGGGCGTGCTTCTCATCAACACGTCCCTCACTGTCGAAGCCGGGCAGTCGGGAGCGCACATGAAATTCGGCTGGTCGTCCCTGGTCGATCAGGCCATTGCGGCCATCTCGGCGCAGCAGCCCGCCGTAGTGTTCCTGCTCTGGGGCGGACCGGCCCGCAAGCGGGCGGCGCTGGTGGACCGGTCCAGGCATCTCGTGATCGAGGCGGGGCACCCCTCCCCGCTCAACCGGCTCAACGACTTCAGGGGAACCCGCCCCTTCAGCCGCGCCAATGCCTGGCTTGCCGGGAAGGGACTGGAGCCGGTGGACTGGCGGCTGGATTCCTGAGTTTCACGAAGAACCTTGCCGAGAAGCTACTTCTGGGTCTAGGTCACGCCGCAGCGAGAAACGCGGTTGCCGGACGCAGCCGCGACGGGCTTTGGAGATCAACATGACGGAATCCCTGTTCGGACAGGTCGAGGCCTTCGCCGGCGACCCGATCCTCTCCCTCAACGATGCCTTCAAGGCCGACCCCCGAACCGAAAAGGTCAATCTCAGCATCGGCGTCTACACGGACGAGAAGGGCCGCATCCCGGTCCTGGGCGCGGTCAGATCCGCCTATGAGCGCATCGGGTTCGCCGAGCGGCCGTACCTTCCCATGGAGGGGCATGCGCTCTACCGCGAAGGTGTGCAGAAGCTCGTCTTCGGCGAGAAGCATCCGGCCCTTGCCGAGAAGCGCATTGCCACGATCCAGACCCTCGGCGGCACGGGCGCGGTCGGCATCGCGGCGGATTTCCTCGCCAAGCACTGCCCCGGCCGGACCGTTCTCGTCAGCGATCCGACCTGGGAGAACCATCACGGCCTGTTCCAGCGCGCCGGCTTCACGACGGCCACCTATCCCTATTGGGACCGCGCCAACCGGTCCGTGGACTTTGCCGGCATGGCCAAGGCCCTGGAGGCGGCGGAGAACGGCTCCATCGTGGTGCTCCAGCCCGTCTGCCACAACCCGACCGGCGTCGATCTCGACGAGAAGCAGCAGGCGGCCATCACCGACCTGCTCCTCGCCAAGCGCCACATCGTCGTGTTCGACATGGCCTATCAGGGCTTCGGCACCGGCCTCGACGAGGATGCCGCCTTCGTGCGCCGCTATGCGGAGCGCGCCAGCTGCCTGGTGGCCAATTCCTTCTCGAAGAACTTCTCGCTCTACGGCGAGCGCTGCGGCGGCCTGAGCGTCGTCTGCCGCGATGCGGACGAGGCAGAGCGCGTGCTCGGGCAGTTGAAGCTCGCCGTGCGCCGCAGCTATTCCAGCCCTCCGATGACCGGCGGGCTTCTGGTGGCCACGGTGCTCGGCAACGACGACCTGCGCGCCCAATGGGCGAGCGATGTGGAGACCATGCGCAGCCGCATGGATTCCGTGCGCAAACTCCTCGCCAAAGAGATCCGCGCCCTCTCGAACGAGGTCGATGTGGGCTTCCTGCTCAATCAGCGCGGCATGTTCAGCTATACGGGGCTCAATGCGCAGCAGGTCGATCTCATGCGCGAGCGGGACGGCGTCTACCTCGTCGGATCGGGCCGCATGTGCGTCGCGGGCCTCAACGAGGCGAACGTGCCGAAGGTGGCGAAGAGCTTCGTCGAGGCCGCGCAGGCAAGGGGTTAATACCCGCGCTCATGCAGTGATGATTCCATGGTCCGCAGCGAAACTCGGAATCTCTGTACGAGAATGGCGCTGGAACCCTCCTCCCCCTTGTGGGGAGGAGTTGGAGGTGGGGGTGTGAGCGATAGCCTATCAGGCTCTGGCGCTTACACCCCCACCCCGGCTGCTATCGCAGCCACCCCTCCCCACAAGGGGGAGGGAAAACTGCGCTTGATCCGGGATGGCGCTTACTGACATCACTCCGCCGCTACAGCCATCGGCTGCGGCCCGGCGCGGAACTTGGCGAGGAGGTCGGCCTCCTCCGCCTTCGCGCTTTTAAGGTTCCGCTCCTTGACGTGACCGAACCCACGGATCTTTTGCGGGATGGCGGCGAGGCCCACCGCCACCGCATGATTGCCGGCATCGAGCTTTGCGACGATCTCCTCGATCAGCCCTTCGAATTCGCCGATGAGCTGGCGCTCGGTGCGGCGCTCGTGGGTGTAGCCGAAGACGTCGAGCGGCGTTCCGCGCAATGCCTTGAACTTCGCCAGCACGCCCATGGCCTTCAGCATCCACGGCCCGAAGCTCATCTTGCGGGGCAGGCCCGTGACCGGGTCCTTCTTGGCAAGAATCGGAGGCGCCATGTGGAACTCGTAGCGCAGGTTCTCGGCTTCGAAGGCCGATGCGACCTGCTTCTCGAAATGGCCGTTCGTGTAGAGACGCGCGACCTCGTACTCGTCCTTGTAGGCCATGAGCTTGAAGAGCGAGCGCGCCACCGCATCGGCGAGCGCGGTCGAGCCCGGCACGGCCTTGTCCTCCGCGGCCCGGACGCGCTCGACGAGGCTGCGGTAGCGCCGGCCATAACGCCTGCTCTGGTACCCGGACAGGAACGCCACGCGACGCTCGATCACCTCGTCGAGCGTCTCTGACAGCCTGCGCGATTCCGTCGGGGCCTTGAGCTCGCTCATCATGGCGGCGACCAGCTCCGGCTCGGCGGCCGCGCGGCGGCCCCAGGCGAAGGCGGCGAGATTCATCTTCACCGCCTCGCCGTTGAGCTCGATCGCCTTCTCGATGGCGGCCCCCGAGAGCGGAATGCGGCCCGCCTGGTAGGCATAGCCCAGCATGAACATGTTGGCCGCGATGGCATTGCCGAGGAGCGCGGTGGCAACCGCCGTCGCGTCGATGAACGATACTCCTTCCGCCCCGGCGGCCGATGCGATGGCGCGCTTCAGGCGCTCGGTCGGCAGGGAGAAATCGGCATTGCGGGTGAACTCGCCCGGCATCACCTCGGCGGTGTTCACCACGAGCGCGGTCTGCCCCAGCTTCACCGAAGCCAGCACCTTCTTGGTGCCCGTCACCACGAGGTCGCAGCCGAGCACGAGATGGGCCGATTCCGCGCTCACGCGGATGGCGTGGATGTCGTCCTGGTTGTTGGCGAGCCGCACATGGCTGTAGACCGCGCCGCCCTTCTGGGCGAGGCCGGCCATGTCGATCATGCCCATCCCCTTGCCCTCGAGATGCGCCGCCATGCCGAGGATCGCCCCGATGGTCACGACGCCCGTGCCGCCGACGCCGGTCACGATCACGTTGAAAGTGCGGTCGATGGCCGGGATCTCCGGATCCGGCAGGGGCTTGGATTCCATGCCTTCCGTCGAGACCGTCTCGGGCACGGCCTTCCTGACCTTGGCCCCGTGCACCGTCACGAAGGACGGGCAGAAGCCCTGGACGCAGGAGAAGTCCTTGTTGCAATTCGACTGGTCGATCTGGCGCTTGCGGCCGAACTCGGTTTCCACCGGCTGCACGGCGACGCAGTTCGACTGCACCGAGCAATCGCCGCAAGCCTCGCAGACGAGATCGTTGATGATGACGCGCTTGTCCGGATCCGGAAACTCGCCGCGCTTGCGGCGGCGGCGCTTCTCGGACGCGCAGGTCTGGTCGTAGATCATCACCGTGACGCCGGGAAGCTCCGCGAGCTGGCGCTGCACCGCGTCGAGCTCGCTGCGATGGTGGATCGTCATGCCCGCTGGCCAGCGGATCTCCTTCGGGTACTTGTGCGGCTCGTCGGTCACGAGGGCGATGCGCTCCACGCCCTCCTCGCGCACCTGACGGGCGATCATGTCGACGGTGAGCTTGCCCTCATGCGGCTGCCCCCCGGTCATGGCGACCGCGTCGTTGAAGAGGATCTTGTAGGTGACGTTGGTCTTGGTGTGGATCGACCAGCGCAGGGCCAGGATGCCCGAATGGTTGTAGGTGCCGTCGCCGAGGTTCTGGAACACGTGGCCGCGCTTGGAGAACGGCGCTTCGCCGATCCAGTTCGCGCCCTCGCCGCCCATCTGGGTAAAACCTTCGGTGGAGCGGTCCATCCACTGCACCATGTAGTGGCAGCCGATGCCCGCATAGGCGCGCATGCCTTCGGGCACCTTCGTGGAGGAATTGTGCGGGCAGCCGGCGCAGAAATGCGGAACGCGGTTCGCCACGTCGCCCGTCGTCGCCAGCACCTCCTGCGCGTGCCGAAGCCGCGCCACGCGGCCGCGCAGGTCGTCGTTGTTGTGATAGGCGAGCAGCCGCTCGCCGATGACGATGGCGATGTCGTTGGGATCGAGCGCGCCCTTCACGGGGAAGAGCCAGCGCCCCTCCTCGTCCTTCTTGCCGATGCAGAGCGGCTGGTTGGCGGTGCCGTAGAGCTCCTCGCGCAGCTGCACCTCGATGAGGGAGCGCTTCTCCTCGACGACGATGACCTTGTCGAGCCCCCGGGCGAAATCCATCAGCTCGGCTTGAGACAGCGGCCAGGGGCAGGCGACCTTGTAGAGGCGCAGGCCCATGTCGTTGGCCTTGACCTCGTCGAGGCCGAGCTCGTCGAGGGCCTGGCGCACGTCGAGATAGGACTTGCCGACCGTGATGATGCCGATCTTCGGATTGCGCCCGCCGGAGAGGACGATGCGGTTGAGGTTGTTGGCGCGCACGAAGGCCAGCATGGCGTCGCGCTTGAAGTCCTGAAGCCTCGCCTCCTGGTCGAGAACGCCGTCCCGGTTGCGGATGTTGAGCCCGCCCGGCGGTATCGTGAAATCGTCCGGGATGACGATCTTCACCCGGTCGAGCGAGGCATCGACCGAGGCGGTCGATTCGATGTTGTCCTTCACGCACTTGAAGGCCACCCAGGTGCCGCAGAAGCGGCTCATGGCATAGCCGTAGAGGCCGTAATCCAGGATTTCCTGAACGCCCGCCGGGTTCAGGATCGGAATCATCACGTCGACGAAGTGGAATTCGGACTGGTGGGCAACGGTGGAGGATTCCGCCGTGTGGTCGTCGCCCATCAGGGCCAGCACGCCGCCGTGCTTCGAGGAGCCGGCCATGTTGGCGTGGCGGAACACGTCGCCCGAGCGGTCGACGCCGGGTCCCTTGCCGTACCAGAGGCCGAACACGCCGTCGTACTTGCCGTCGCCGCGAACTTCCGCCTGCTGCGAGCCCCAGATGGCGGTCGCCGCGAGCTCCTCGTTGAGGCCGGGCTGGAAGACGATGTTGGAAGCTTCCAGCCATTTCCGGGCGCGCCACAGATTCTGGTCGAGCCCGCCGATGGGCGAACCGCGATAGCCCGACACGAACCCGGCCGTGCTGAGGCCGGCGAGCCGGTCCCGCTCGCGCTGCATCAGCAGCATGCGGATGACGGCCTGCGTGCCGGTGATGAAGACGTGATCCTTGGAAAGATCGTATTTGTCGTCGAGCGTTACGTTACGGAGCGCGCCATGACCTTCGGCCATTATCCGTTTTCCTCCTGGAGCCTCTGCCCCGCTGCCGGTTTCCCGGTCTTCTTGTCGTGGAATATGTCAGTAATGCTGACATATCTTCCAGAGCCCGTCAATCGAGCCTCGTGATCGAATGCCTTCGTTTCGCCTCTGTTAACCATGAAAGCCTCATACGCTTCCGTGGTCCTGCTTTCGCCGAAAGCGTCGCATTTCCTGGGTCAACGCATGACACGCCATCTCGGTCTGACATCTGTCCTGGCGACCTTCGCCCTGGGCCTGGCCTCGCCGGCCCTCGCTCACCCCCATGTGTGGGTCACGGCCAGGGCGGAGATCGTCTTCGCGCCAAACGGGACGGTAACGGGCGTGCGCCATCACTGGACCTTCGACGAGGCCTATACGGCCTATGTCACGCAGGGCCTCGACCGGGACAATGACGGCAAGCTCTCCCCGGAGGAGCTCCAGGAGCTCGCGGACGAGAATGCCGCCTCCCTGAACGAATTCGACTACTTCACGGTGCTGAAGGCCCGCGGCAAGCCGCAGAGCTTCGCCTCCCCGCGCGAAGCCCGGATGACCATGGAGAAGACCCAGGTCGCCATGTCGTTCCTCCTGCCCCTCAAGGCGCCGGTGGCCCCGTCGGGGGCCGTGTCCATCGAGATCGAGGACCCGACCTTCTTCGTCTATTTCAGCCTCTCGGACGGTCAGGCACCCGTGTCCCTCGCCAACGCGCCCCAGGGCTGCGTGACCAGCATCGCCAAGGCCAAGCCGCTCGATACCACCATGCAGCAGATCCTGCAGAACGAGGGTGCGCTCCCGGCGCAGGGGATCGGCATCGAATATTCCAACAGGGCCATCATCGCATGTCCCTGATGTCCGATCTCCCTGTCCTTCCCGGCGCCGGCCGCCGGCCGCTGTGGCGGCGGCTCGGCCTCATGCTCGCGGCCGTCGCGGTCATCGCCGTGGCGATGGGCCTGATCGGCCTGTGGCTCGGTCCGTTAAGCAAGCCGCCGCCGCGCAACCCGTTCGGCATGGGCCTGCGGGAAGCGACGCCCTCGGGAAGCCTGGGGGCCTGGATCCTCTCCGTGCAGTCCGGCTTCTATGCGAGCCTTCAGGCGGGCGTGCGCGAGATGAAGGAGAACGGCTCCGCCCTCTACTCCCTGCTGCTCGTCGGCTTCGCCTATGGGGTCTTCCACGCGGCCGGGCCCGGGCACGGCAAGGGCGTGATCTCGGCCTATCTGGTGGCCGACGAGAAGGCCCTGCGCAAGGGCTTTGCCTTAAGCCTCGCGGCCGCCCTCGTGCAGGCCCTGGTCGCCGTCGCCATCGTGTCCGTCGTGAACCTGGCGCTGCGCGCCACCGCCTCCACCATGAACAAGCTCGCCCTGAACGTGGAGCTGGCAAGCTTCGTGGCCGTGGCGCTGCTCGGCGCGGTCATGGCCTGGCGCAAGGCGGGGAAGGTTCTCGGCGTCATGGCGCTGGCCCGAAACCCCTATGCGGCGGTCCAGGAGGATTGCGATCACGTCCACATGCCGCCGCCCGAGGACATCGGTCGGCTGACGCGCTGGCGCGACATGGCCGGCGTGGCCATCGCCGCCGGCATCCGCCCCTGCGCGGGCGCGCTCATCGTCCTCGTCTTCGCCCTGTCGCAGGGCCTGTTCGCGGCCGGCATCGCGGCGACCTTCGCCATGGCGCTCGGCACGGCGCTCACCACCGGGGCCATCGCGGCGCTCGCGGTCTTCTTCAAGGCCATGGCGTTGAAGGTTGCAGGCGGGCGCGGCGCAACGGGCGCCATCGCCATCGCGTGGCTCGAACTCCTGGCCGCCGCCTTCGTGCTGGTCCTGGGAGCAAGCCTGCTCTACGGCCTGTGGAGCGCGGGAGGCCTCTGACCGGATGATTGCCCGGGCCGCACGGCTCGTCCCTGGACGAATCGGCCCCATGAACGGACTTGCACCTTCGGGATCGGTCCTATGCGCCAGCCCTGTATTTCTACGTAGTTGGTGCACCTGTGAAGAGCCGGTATAGCACAGGAATCTCCCAGGGGTTTGTTCTTGAGCGCGGACGCCACATCTTCGACGAATGCTCATCGTCTGCATGAGGATATCGCGGCCGTCTTCACGGGCACGCTGATCGTTGCCCTCGGTGTCGCCTTCCTGTCGAAGGCCACCCTGCTCACGGGCGGCACGGCGGGTCTCTCGCTGCTGCTGCAATATGCGACCGGCTTCGAATTCGGGTCGCTCTTCCTCGCCGTGAACCTGCCGTTCTATGCGCTCTCCATCCTGCGTATGGGCTGGAAGCTCACGGTGCGGACCTTCCTCGCCGTGCTCATGGTTTCGTATCTCACGACGCTCACCACCGCCTGGGTGGGCATCGACTACCTCAACCCGATCTATGCGGCGGTCGCCGGCGGCATGCTGGTGGGGCTGGGCCTGCTGATCCTGTTCCGCCACCGCACGAGCCTGGGCGGCGTCAACATCCTCGCCCTCTACGCCCAGGAGTGCTACGGCCTCTCCGCCGGATACGTGCAGCTCGCCATCGACGGGCTGATCCTGCTCGCCTCCCTGTTCGTGGTGACGCTGGAGCAGTTCGCCCTCTCGCTCCTCGCGACAATCGTGATCAACCTTGTCATTGCCACCAACCACAAGCCCGGCCGTTATCTCGGCGTCAGCTGATCACAATCCCAACGATCCCCCGTCGGAGCGCGGATCGTGCACAGCCTCGACGCGTCCGTTGCGCGGGTGCTTCACCAGCATGCCCGCATGGCCGAAGCGTCCGGTATAGGCCTCGTCCATCTCCTCGATCATATGGCCGCGCCGTGAGAGGCCGCGGATCAGGCCGGGGTCGAAATGGCTCTCCACCTTCAGCATGGCCTCCTGCCCGCGCAGCCCCGCATCGAGGAGCCAGCGGGGCGCCTCCACGGCGTCCGCCAGCCCCATGCCGGCCTCCGCGTAGCGCGAAAAGATCTGGCTGAGGAACTGAGGCTGTGTTTCGCCGCCCATCGCCCCGAAGGGCAAAACCCGCCCATCGTCGAACACGGCCATGGCCGGATTGAGGGAATGGAGCGGCCGATGGCCCGGCTCCAGGCGGTTGCGGCTCGCGGGGTCGAGCGAGAAGGCCGCGCCACGGTTGTGCCAGAGGACCCCCGTCGCCGGAAGCAGGCAGCCGGAGCCATAGGCCCAGAACACGGACTGGATATAGGACACGGCGAGCCCGTCACGGTCGATGGCTCCCATCCAGATCGTGTCCCCGTCGATGGGGCGCGGCAGGGGGAAGGAGGCAGCCCGCTTCATGTCAATGAGCGCAGCCTCCCGTTCCAGGCCCTGGGACGTCAGGAAGGAGGCCGGGTCGTGGGCGAGGTTTCGCGGGTCCGCGACCACCCGGTCGCGGATGGCGAAGGCGCGCTTCGAGGCCTCGATGAGCCCGTGATGGCGTTCAGCCGTCTCGCCCCCGAGCCCCTCGAGGCGCTCGGCCATCCCGAGGATCAGCAGGGTGGCGAGGCCCTGGCTCGGCGGCGGCAGGTTGTAGATCGTGGAACCCTTCAGCCGCAGGCTGAGAGGCTCCACCACGCGGGCGCGATAGGTCTCCAGATCCTTGCGAGTAACAGGGCTGGCGATCCGTTCCAGATCGCCGGCGATCTCCCGCCCCACATCGCCCCGGTAGAAATCGGCGAGGCCCGCATGGGCGAGCTGCTCCAGGGTGTCGGCGAGACGCGGCGTCCGCCTCTGCGTGCCTTCCGGCGCTCTCTTGCCTTCGACCAGGAAGACCTCGGCAAAACCGGGAACCTCATAGAGGGCGGCTTCCTCGCCGGTCCGGAACCGCGCCTCGGAGCGGGAGACCGGGTATCCGTCGCGGGCAAACCGGACGGCATCGCCGAGCAGGAGGTCGAGGGGCAGTTGCCCGCCGAGCGCCCTGGCGAGCTCGAGCGCCAGCGCCCATCCGGCCACCGCCCCGGCCACCGTGAGCGCCGCGTCGGGCCCGCGCGGCGGGATGGCGTCATAGCCCTTGTCCCGGTAGCGCCTGATCGTGGCAAGCGAGCCGGCGGGTCCCGAGGCATCGAGGGCATGGACGCGGCCCCTCGGCTCGCGCACGAGCCAGAACCCGTCGCCGCCCAGGCCGTTCATGTGCGGGTAGACCACGGCGATCGTCGCCGCCATGGCCACCATGGCCTCGACCGCATTGCCGCCTGCGGCGAGGATGGTCTGGCCCGTCTCGGCTGCAAGGGTGTGAGGGGCCGCAACGGCGGCTGTCGAGAAAACAGGTGTCTCGGGCATGGGCTCTTGAATGTGAGGCGCGACAGAATGAGATTCGGGGAGAACTTGCACCGGAGGGGGCGTTTAGGGTAGTCCCATCCGCACGAAATGAAGTGAGGCAAAAGTGGCTCAGGCGAAAAGCACCAACTGGCGCAACGTGATCACCATCATGAGCATCATGATCCTGGTGGGCGCAGAGGTCTTCGGCGTCGCGATCGCCGCCGGCTGGGCCATCGCGGGCCTGTTCGAGCTCGGCGATATCGTGGGCTACGTCCTCATGGGCCTCTTCAGCCTCTTCGCCATCTACATCCTCGTGAGCCTCTGGCGCCGCTGCGTCGCCGTCGAGCCGCTGACCGGGCGGGCTTAAGACCCCTCGCACACCTTCATCACGACCGGATCGGCTCCAGCCGGGACATAGGCCTCCATCGGGCGGCACCGGCCCGCAATGCAGATCCGCCAATCCGCCGTCGCGCCCGAACGGCGCATGACCACCTGGCGCTGCGGCGGCAGGTTCGGATGCCACGACCAGACCCCGTTGACGAGCCTGGACTCCGGCGGAGGCTCCATCCCGGCGCCTGACCCGCGCACCCGCGCCTCGACCAGTTCGAGCCCGGCCGGCGTCGAGCGCCAGTCCTCCTCCCAGGCGATCTTTTCGACCGAATGCGTCCAGGCGAGCGTGATCGCGCCCGCCATGAGGGGCGCGACCGCGGAGCCGGCCAGCAGGCAGATCATCAGCCGATGGCGGGATTGGCAGCCCGGCGCGACCGCCAGATGTGGAAGCCGAGCACGAGAACCGTGAGGGCGAAGCCGATCTCATCGGTGATGGGCAGGGCCAGCACGAGGAAGCCCGCGGCGACGGCGGCGGTGATCCGCTCCCACCAGGGCATTCTCGTGCTGAGATAGCCCACGGAGGCCGCGCCCCACAGCACGACAGCGAGGCTCGCCTTCACCACCATATAGGCGACGTTCCCCCAATAGGCGGCGCCGGACAAGCCCTCCACCGGCTGCATCATGAGCGCCGGATCGTACACCGCCATGTAGGGAATGACGAAGCCGGGCAGCGCGATCCGAAGAGCCGCGAAGCCGATCCTGAAGCCTGAGGCCTTCGCGATGGGCGCCGCTGCGAAGGCCGCCAAAGCGACCGGAGGCGTCAGATCCGCCATGATGCCGAAATAGAAGACGAACATGTGCGAGACGATGAGCGGCACATCGAGCGTCAGCAGGGCCGGCGCGGCGAGCGACGAGGTGATGATGTAGTTGGGAATCGTCGGGATGCCCATGCCGAGGATGAGGCTGACGAACATGGTCAGCACCAGGGACGCGATCAGCGAATCCCGGCCGATGGAGACGACCCAGTTGCCGAAGATCGTGCCGATGCCAGTCAGAGTCATCGTGCCGATCACGATGCCGACGACCGCGCAGGCCAGCCCGACGGGCAGCGCCTGGCGGGCGCCGTCGGCGAGCGCGTCACGGCACGCCTCCAGCGTCTCGGGACCGCCGCGCACGAACAGGCTCAACAGGACGAGGATCGCCACAAGGGCGAGAACGAGTGTGACGCCGACCCACAGAAAGGCGCCGGCCACCAGACCGAGCCCCACCCAGAAGAGGATGCGGACCGTCTGATTGAGGATGCCGAGGGCGAAGGAGCCGGCGAGGATGAGCACCACCGTGAGCGCCAGGCCGATGGAACCGGCGAAGAGCGGCGTATAGCCGGAGAACAGGAGATAGACGAGAACGGCGAGCGGCAGGATGAGGTGCCACTTCTCCTTGAGAGCCCTCCAGGCGCTCGGCAGCTCCGATCGCGAGAGACCCATCAGCCCGGACTTTCCGGCTTCGAGATGCACGGCAAGAAACGCGGAGGTATAATAAAGAATGGCCGGGATGATCGCAGCCTTGACGATCTCGACATAGGGGACATCGATGGTTTCGGCCATGATGAAGGCAACCGCTCCCATGACCGGCGGCATGATCTGGCCACCCATGGAGGCCGTCGCCTCCACGCCGCCGGCGAACTCGGCCCGGTAGCCGAAGCGCTTCATCAGCGGAATGGTGAACTGCCCCGTCGAGACCACGTTGGCGACGCCCGATCCGGAGATCGTCCCCATCAGCGCGGAGGAAAAGACCGCCACCTTCGCGGGCCCACCCTTGGCCCCGCCGAAGAGGCCCATCGCCACATCGGTGAAGAGCTGGATCATGCCCGCGCGCTCAAGGAACGCGCCAAACAGGATGAACAGGAAGATGTAGGTGGCGGAAACCAGCGTCGGCGTGGCGTAGAGGCCTTCCGTCCCGAAGGACATGTGCTCGATCACCTGCTCCAGGGAATAGCCGCGATGGTCGAAGGGCGCCGGCAGATAATTGCCGAACAGGCAATAGGCCAGAAAGATACCGGCCACGATGGGCAGGGCCGGCCCCATGACGCGCCAGACGAGATAAAACAGGATCGCGATTGCCGCGATGCCCACCACGAGGTCAGCCTGCGTGAGCTCGCCGGAGCGGATCACGAGTTCCTCATAGAGCCCCCAATGATAGAGACCGATGGCAAAGCCCGCGAGACCGACGAGCCAGCCGAGCGCCAGGGTGAGAGGGCTGCGGGCCTTGTGGTTGGCCAGCATGGCGCCCGCCACCAGGCTCAGGAAGCCCACATGGAGCGTCCGCACCACCTGGCTCGGCAGGCTGCCGGGGAATTTGAGGATGAGCCCGTAAGTGACCAGGAGCGTGATCAGGGCCAGCGCCCCGTTGACGACGCTACGCCCCCTGAGGCGGAGGAAGACGAGCCATCCGGCCCATGCCACGAAGGCCACGCCGACGAGGTGCATCAGGGTGACGCCGGCGAGAAGCGGCCTGTCGAGGGGGATGCCGAAGGCGGTGACGATCTGGAAGGTGGAGAAGGACACCGCGATCCAGAACAGGAGCTTGCCGAGGAGGCCCTCGCCGAAATTCTCCGGGAGGCCATGCTCAGGGTTGGCCACGGGCGTCGACGGCGCCTCCAGCGTTGCGACCTCGGATGCGTTCACCCCTTGGCTCATGGTGCCCAGTCTCCTGCAATGAGAGTTCTTCTTGATGGCGCAAAATGAAAAAAGCCGGAGCAGTTCACCTGCCCCGGCTTTTTTGTCAATCAAGGGATAGGGTTACGAGCCCTGCTTCTTCACGCCCTTCTCGTCGAAATAGCGCTGCGCGCCCGGATGCATCGGGACGGGCATGCCGGAGAGCGCGCTCTCGAGCTTGATGTCCTTGGCGGCGGCATGGGCCGCGGCGAGCTCCGGCAGGCTCTCATAGATCGCCTTGGTCATCTGGTAGATGGTCTCGTCCTTCACGCCGGAATGGGTGACGAGGTAGTTCACCACGGCCGCCGTCTGCACGGGAGCGGTCTGGCCGCCATAGGTGTTGGCCGGGATCGTGGCCTTCACATAGGGCGTGCCTACCTTGTCCACGACACTGGCCGGGATCTCCACCACGACGATCGGCACCGAGGTGGCGAGGTCGCGGATCGAGGACACGCCGAGGCCGGCCGATTGCAGGGTGGCGTCGAGCTGGCGGTTCTTCATGAGCTCGACCGATTCGCCGAAGGGCAGGTATTCGACCTTGCCGAGATCCTTGTAGGTGAGGCCTGCGCCCTCCAGGATCGCCCGGGCGTTGAGCTCGGTGCCGGATTTCGGCGCGCCGACGGAGAGGCGCTTGCCCTTGAGATCGGCGAGCGACTTGATGCCGGATTCCTGGGTCGCGACGATCTGGATGTAGTTGGGATAGATGGCCGTGATGCCGCGCAGCTTGTCGAGCTTGCTCTTGAAGCCGGCCTCCTCGTCGCCCGCCCAGCCCATGGCCAGGCTGTCGCCGAGGGTGAACCCGATCTCGCCCTTGCCCTGCTGCAGGAGGGTGAGGTTTTCCACAGAGGCCTTGGTGGCCTGCACCGACGGGCGGGATCCCTGGACCTTGTCCGTGAAGACCTTGGAGAGGGCGACGCCGAGCGGATAATAGACGCCCGAGGTGCCGCCGGTCAGGATATTGATGAAATCCTGGGCCTGGGCCGGGACGCTGGCTCCGGCGAGGGCAATGGCGGCCGCGGCACCGACGACGCGGCGCATGACTTTTCGATACATGGCGTACTCCCTATCTGACGGCACAGTTGTTCGCTGCGCCTGTGTGTGGCGCTACTTTGACCGCTGACGAAGATTTCTCAAGAGGCTAAGAGGGACTTAATCCTGCCACCTTGGTCGGTAGGGGTGCGTCCTTTCCACAGACCCATGCGCTCATCCATGATCAATCGCCGCCAGTTCCTCCAAACCGCAACCGCTACGGCCGCCCTTGCGGCGCAAGGCTTTTCCGGCCAGGCGCTGGCGCAGCAGGGCCTGAAAATGGGAATTGCTTCCCCCTTTTCGTTCGAGGACCTGAAGAAGCGGGCCCAGGGCATGGCGCGCTCGGCCTATGTGGCGCCCCAGAGCCCCTCGCCCGAAATTCTGTACCAGATCGACTACGACGCCCACGGGAAGATCCGCTTCAGGACCGATCTGGCGCTCTGGGCCAACGGCCCCAGCGAGTTCCCGGTCACCTTCTTCCATCTCGGACGCTTCTTCCAGAAGCCGGTGCGCATGCACGTGGTCGAGGGCGGGCAGGCCCGCGAGATCGTCTACGACAGCGACTATTTCGACATGCCGGCCGATTCCCCGGCCCGGAAGCTGCCAGACAATTCCGGCTTTGCCGGCTTCCGCTTCCAGGAGGCCCGCAACGGCAAGCTCGACTGGCGCAAGAACGACTGGGTCGCCTTCCTGGGCGCCTCCTATTTCCGGGCCATCGGCGAGCTCTTCCAGTATGGCCTCTCGGCCCGCGGCCTGGCCGTGGACGTGGCCGTCTTCGGGAAGAATGAGGAGTTCCCGGACTTCACCCATGTCTATTTCGAGACCCCGCAGCCGGGCTCGAACACGGTCACGGTCTATGCCCTGCTCGACGGCCCCAGCGTCGCCGGTGCCTACCGCTTCGTCATGCAGCGGGCGGCCGCGGTCATCATGGACATCGACGCCGCGGTCTACATGCGCCAGGACGTGAGCCGCCTCGGCCTCGCGCCCCTGACCTCCATGTACTGGTACTCGGAAAAGGCGAAGACCACCGCCATCGACTGGCGGCCCGAGATCCACGATTCGGACGGGCTCGCCATGTGGACGGGGGCCGGCGAGCGGATCTGGCGCCCGCTCAACAACCCGCCGCGCATCATCACCTCGGCCTTCACCGACGAGAACCCCAAGGGTTTCGGCCTGCTGCAGCGCGACCGGAACTTCGACCATTATCTCGACGGCGTCTATTACGACCGCCGCCCGTCCCTCTGGATCGAGCCGCAGGGCATCTGGGGCCGGGGCTTCATTCAGCTCGTCGAGATCCCGACCGACGACGAGATCCACGACAACGTCGTGGCCATGTGGGTGCCGGCGGACCCGGTGCGCGCCGGACAGGCCATCGAGCTGCGCTACCGCATGCACTGGTCGGCGGAGGAGCCCTATCCGACCCCGCTCGCCCGGGTGGTCGCCACCCGCCTGGGCAATGGCGGGCAGGCCGGCACCGCCCGGCCGAAGGGCGTGCGCAAATTCATGGTGGAGTTCATCGGCCAGCCCCTGACCCGGCTGCCGAGCGGCGTGATTCCCAAGCCCGTCCTGACCGCCTCTCGCGGCGAGTTCTCGAACATCCTCACCGAAGCCGTGCCCAACAACGTGCCCGGCCACTGGCGAACCCAGTTCGACCTGACGGTCACCGGGACCGAGCCGGTGGAGATGCGCTGCTACCTGCGCAACGGGAACGAGGTCTTAAGCGAAACCTGGCTCTACCAGTACCATCCGACGTTCTGAGATATCGCCTATAAACCATGAGCTTGAGTGGGGCGTATAAAATACTATACGCCCCTGGAAATCGGTCTCGAACCGGTCTATGTAGGTGGCCATGTCACATGGTCACCACCACCATCATCATAGTCATGAGCACCGGGCGGTCCCCGCGACTCCGCCCTTCTCGCTGCTTCGCCTTTCGGTCGGGCAACGCCTGGCGGGAGCGGCCGTCCTGCTGGCGGGCCTGTGGCTGCTGGTTTTCGGGGTGACGGGGTAACGCATGTCCGCAGCATCGGCCGCCATCCGTTTCGATGAGGTGACCCTGGGCTACGGCCGCAGGCCCGCCGTGCATCACCTCGACGGCGAGATTCCCGCCGGCAGCCTGATGGCCGTGGTCGGGCCCAACGGAGCCGGCAAGTCGACCCTTCTCAAGGGCATCGTCGGCACGCTGAAGCCGCTCGAGGGCCATATCCGCCTGAAAGGATCCTCCGGCATCGCCTATCTGCCCCAGGCGGCCGAAATCGATCGGTCCTTCCCGCTCTCGGTCTACGATCTCGTGGCCATGGGCCTCTGGTCCCGGTCCGGCCTCTTCGGCGGCATTTCCCGGCGCGACTGCGCCAGGGTCGAGCAGGCGCTGGCGGCCGTGGGCCTCACCGGCTTCGAGCGTCGGCCGATCTCGACCCTGTCGGGCGGACAGATGCAGCGGGCGCTCTTCGCGCGCCTCCTCCTGCAGGACGCTCCCGTGATCCTGCTCGACGAGCCCTTCACCGCCATCGACGCCAAGACCACGGCCGATCTGCTCGATCTCGTCCGCCGCTGGCATGCCGAATCCCGTACCGTGGTCGCGGTGCTGCACGATCTCGACATGGTCAGGCGCACCTTCCCGCAGACCCTGCTGATCGCCCGCGAGCCCGTGGCCTGGGGCGAGACCTTGGACGTGCTGAACGCGGAGAACCTCCTGAAGGCCCGGCGCATGGTCGAGGCCTACGATCCGCACGCGGATGTCTGCCACCGCAACGTTGCGTAAGGACGCCCGTTCATGCTCGACCTGTTCTACACGCCGTTCGCGGAATTCGAGTTCATGCAGCGCGCCCTCGTGGGCGTGATCGCCATCGCCCTGGGCGGCGGCCCCGTCGGGGTCTTCCTGATGCTGCGCCGCATGAGCCTGACCGGCGATGCCATGGCCCACGCGATCCTGCCCGGCGCCGCCATCGGCTATCTCGTCGCCGGGCTCTCGCTGCCGGCCATGACCGTCGGCGGCTTGTTCGCGGGCGTCGTCGTCGCGGTGGCGGCGGGCCTCGTGTCCCGGTTCACCTCCCTGAAGGAGGATGCGTCGCTGGCGGCCTTCTACCTGCTGTCCCTGGCGCTCGGCGTCACCATCGTGTCGCTGCGCGGCTCGAACGTGGACCTGCTGCACGTGCTCTTCGGCACCGTCCTGGCGCTGGACGACAACACGCTGCTGCTGCTCGCCTCCATCTCCACCATCACGGTTCTGGCGCTCGCGGCGCTCTACCGCCCGCTCGTGCTCGAATGCGTGGATCCGATCTTCCTGCGCTCGGTGAGCAACGCCGGCACGCCGACGCATCTGATCTTCCTCGGGCTCGTGGTCATGAACCTCGTTGGCGGGTTCCATGCGCTCGGAACCCTGCTGGCCGTCGGCATGATGATGCTGCCCGCCGCCGCTTCCCGCTTCTGGACCAGCGACATCACCATGATGATGCTGGTCTCGGTCGTCATCGGCATCGGCTCGGGATTGAGCGGCCTGCTGCTGTCCTACCATGCGGAACTGCCCGCAGGGCCGGCGATCATCCTCTCGGCCGGCGCCGTCTATGTGATTTCCCTCGCGCTCGGGCGCGAGGGCGGCCTGCTGTGGCTCGCTTGGCCCGGCAGGCACCTGGAAGCCTGACCTCCTTCACAAGGATCGAGACCCATGCTGACGCGAAGAGCTGCCGTATCCCTTTTGGCAGGATGCCTCTCCCTTGCCGTATCGTCCCTGCCTGTGGCCGCCCAGAGTGCCGGCAGGCTGAAGGTGGTCGCCACCTTCTCGATCCTCGGCGACATGGTGCGCAATGTCGGCGGCGAGCGCGTCGAGGTCACGACCCTCGTCGGCCCGAACGGCGACGCCCATGTCTATTCCCCGACGCCCGCCGACGGGCGGCGCCTGACCGAAGCCAGGATCGTCTTCACCAACGGCCTGAAATTCGAGGGCTGGATCGACCGCCTCGTGAAATCCTCCGGCACCAAGGCCGTGAAGATCGAGGCCGCCAGGGGCGTGAAGCCTCTTGAGAGCGGCGAGGAAGGCCACGGGAATGGACACGGGCACCATCACGGCGGAGCCGATCCGCACGCCTGGCAGAGCATCGGCAATGCGAAGCTCTACGTTGCCAATATCCGCGACGCCCTGATCGCCGCCGATGAGGCGGGCAAGGCCACCTACGAGGCCAATGCCGCCTCCTATCTCGGGCAGCTCGACGGGCTGGAGGCGGAGGTGAAGGGCCTTGTCGCCAAGATCCCGCCCGAACGCCGCCGGATCATCACCTCCCACGACGCCTTCCGCTATTTCGAGGACGCCTATGGGATCGACTTCGTCGCGCCCCAGGGCGTCTCGACCGAATCGGAGGCCTCCGCCAGGGACGTGGCCCGGATCATCCAGCAGATCAGGCGCGAGGCCATCGCGGCCGTTTTCGTGGAGAACGTCTCCGATGCCCGCCTGATGGAGCGCATCGCCAAGGAAACGGGCGCCAGGATCGGGGCCAAGGTCTATTCCGACGCGCTCTCGGAGCCGAACGGCCCAGCCGGCACTTACATTGACATGATGAGACACAATATAAGGGCTTTCAGCGCGGCTCTATCGAGCTGAAAGCCACCCTCCCACGGATCTTGGGTGTTCCCAAGATCCGGTATCCGTGCAAACCGGGAACACCCGGCTTGCATGGGGGAGGGTCGGAGTGCGTAAGCGCTCCGGGGTGGGGTGGCAGCGCGACCTCACCCAGCTTGGTGTTTCCACCCCACCTCGGCCTGTTCGGCCGATCCTCCCCCTCAAGGGGAGGATGAACGTTGCGGACCCATCCGATGACCGACAAGATTCCCGTCACCGTCCTCACAGGCTATCTCGGCGCCGGCAAGACCACCCTTCTCAACCGCATCCTCACCGAACAGCACGGCAAGAAATACGCCGTGATCGTCAACGAGTTCGGCGAGATCGGCATCGACAACGAACTCGTCGTCGGCGCCGACGAGGAAGTGTTCGAGATGAACAACGGGTGCATCTGCTGCACCGTGCGCGGCGACCTGATCCGCATCCTCGACGGGCTGATGAAGCGCAAGGGCAAGTTCGACGCCATCATCGTCGAGACCACGGGCCTTGCGGACCCCGCCCCCGTGGCCCAGACCTTCTTCATGGACCAGGACGTGTCCGACGCCGCGCGCCTCGACGCCGTGGTGACGGTGGCCGATGCCAAGTGGCTGTCCGACCGCCTGAAGGATGCGCCCGAGGCCAAGAACCAGATCGCCTTCGCGGACGTGATCATCCTCAACAAGATCGACCTCGTGAACGAACAGGAACTGAGCGACGTCGAGGGGCGCATCCGCGCCATCAATCCCTATGCGAAGATCCACCGCACGCAGAACGCGGCCATTCCGATCTCCGAGGTGCTCGACCGCAAGGCCTTCGACCTCGACCGCATCATCGAGCTCGAGCCGGACTTCCTGGAGGAAGGCCATCATCACCATCACGACGAGGAGATGCAGTCCGTCGCCGTGCATCTCGATGGCGAGGTGGATCCGGAGAAGTTCATGCCGTGGATCTCGAACCTCACTCAGGTCGAGGGCCCGAACATCCTGCGCTGCAAGGGCATCGTGGCATTCCCGAACGAGCCGAAGCGCTTCGTCTTCCAGGGCGTCCACATGATCCTGGACGGCGACGTGCAGGGCGAGTGGAAGCCGGGCGAGAAGCACACCTCGAAGGTGGTCTTCATCGGCCGCGACCTGAACGAGAAGGCGATCCGGGAAGGCTTCCTGGCCTGCGCGGCGTAAAGCGCTTTCTTCCCTCCCTCTTGCTGGGAGGGATTGAGGGTGGGGTTGGAAAGTCGGAGTGCTGCGTTGGAAGGCCGACACTCAAGGCTGCTACAGCGCTTCTCTGAATCTATCGCCCACCCGGTCGCACCACCCCCACCCCTACCCCTCCCCGCAAGGGGGAGGGAAAAACGGAGCGCCTCATCGATGATGACAGCGTGGCTGAAATTTGTGCTATCGCTCCCGCGAAAGGGATCGCATCGATGAGTTCCGGAACCGCTCCATCTCTCACCCAGAACGTCGCGCCGCTCGACACGGGCGCGCATGTCACGGCCATCGGCTGGCTGAAAGGCACGGCGGCCTTCGGCCTCGGCGACGGCGGCGTTGTGCTGGCCAAGGACGGCGAGACCCACCGGGCCGAGGCCCATCCCGATGCGGGCATCCTGGTCGCGGCGAGCGACGGCGAGCGCTTCGTCACGGGCGGCGACGACGGCCGTGTCGTCGTCACGGGCCCGGACGGCTCGACCAAGACCCTGGCCGAGGCCAAGGGCGCCTGGATCGACTCGCTCGCGGTCAATGCCGGCGGCGCCTTCGCCTATGGGGCCGGCAAGCGGGTCGTCGCCCGGGACGACAAGGGGCGCGAGAGGACCCTTGAGGTTCCCTCCGCGGCCCGCGGCCTCGCCTTCGCGCCCAAGGGCTACCGGCTGGCGATCTCCCACTACAACGGCGCGACGCTCTGGTTCCCCAATGTGGAGGCCAAGCCCGAATCCCTGGAATGGAAGGGCTCGCATCTCGACATCACCTGGTCGCCCGATGCCCGCTTCGTGGTGACCTCCATGCAGGAGAACGCCCTCCACGGCTGGCGCCTCGTTCCCGACAAGGGCCACATGCGCATGAGCGGCTACCCGTCGAAGACGCGCTCCTTCTCCTGGTCGGGCGACGGCAAGTGGCTTGCCACCTCCGGGGCCGAGGCGGCGATCATCTGGCCCTTCGAATCGAAGGAAGGCCCCATGGGCAAGGCCCCGCGGGAATGCGGCGTCAGGCCCGCCAAGGTCAGCCGCGTGGCATTCCACCCCAACACCTATGTGCTGGCGGTCGGCTACGAGGATGGCTGCATCCTGCTCATCCGCCTCAACGACGCCTCGGAGCTCCTGGTGCGCCCGGCGGTCAAGGACAGCGGGATTTCGGCCATGGCCTGGGACAAGGCCGGCCGGCGCCTCGCCTTCGGCTGCGAGGACGGTCAGGCGGGCATTCTGACCCTGCCCGCGTGAGATCGCCCATGGCCCTGTTCGGCGCTTTCCTGAGAGGCTCGTTCGGCCTGCCGAAGCCCGACAAGCAGGCCGTCGACCGGGTGAAGGACATGGCCCGCGCGGCCCTTCGGGCCTCGCCGGACACGGCCTTCGCGGTCAACGAGATCGCCTGCAACGATCCCGGCTGCCCGGGAATCGAGACCGTGATCCTGGTGATGGAGCCGGGCCGGAAGACCAGGGCGTTGAAAGTGGCAAAACCTCTGGATGAGGTCGTGGAACAAGATATCCTCACCGCTCTTGACGGTTGAGGAGGTCAAGCTTGCCCAGGATCGCGCGCATCGTCGCCTTCGGATTGGGGCTGTGCGGCGGCATCGTCGCCTCGCAGGGGCCCGAATTCGCCCAGCAATACCGTCAGCGCCTCGGCGGCGCGGTCGACGAGTTGCGGCAGGTCGTCACGCGCTTCGACGCGGATGCCCAGGCCAGCGGCGAGACCCGGGCGAGCGCCATTGCCCGGCTGCGCTCCAGCCCGGAAGACCTCGTCAGCCGCCAAGGCACGGCCATGCAGGCTAACGAGGAGCGGCTGGGCCGGCTGGAATCCCACCGCGGAGCCATGATGCAGGCGGGCCCCTTCTCGCGCATCGCCCTGATGGTGCGCGACGGGGACCGGGACGTGCTGGAGGCGGTCTACCGCGATTTCGAGCCGGCCGTGCCGGTCACCGAGGAGGGCATCCTCTCGACGGCCATCGGGTTCATCGCGGTCTGGGGCGGCCTTCTGCTGCTCGCGGGTTTCCTCCGCAGCCTCTGGCGGAAGCCGCGTCATCCGGCGAGAGCCTAGAGCATTGGCCCCCTTCGCCGAAAAATGCTCTGATTACCCCTCGCGTTCCGGCTTCCCGGCCAGCACTACATAGAAGCCGAGGCCGTCCTGGGCCGGCAGGGTCTGCAACCGGTCGATCCAGCCGCGCTTCTTGGCCTCGAGCAGGGCCTTGCCAACCGGCTGGAAGAGTGTTTCGCCCCCGCCCTCCGGCGGCGGGTCGAGACGGATGGCCACCGACTTGGGCGCCGCGAACCGGCTGCGCTCCAGCATGTCCTGGAGCGAGGCCTCCGCCCTCTCCCGCGACACGCCCCGCAGGTCGAGCACGCTTTCGGCATCCGTGACGCCGAGGCCGCCGCGGAGCTTGTTGGCATAGAATTCCTCGAAATGGGGCATGAGGCAGCCTCCCTCGTTTCACCTCCCCCTTGTGGAGAGGGGTGGCTGCGAAGCAGCCGGGGTGGGGGTGTCGGCGCCTGCCCTTGAGAGGCTATCGCCCACACCCCCTCCAACTCCTCCCCACCGCAAGTCGGGTATACCCGACTTGCGCAAGATGAAGACAGGTCTCGGGCTGGCCCGAGACCTGTGGGGAGGAGGGTTGGCGTGGCGCTTTGTTACCGCACCAGAATGTTCCGGAACTGCCACGGATCGGAGCTGTCGATGTCCTCCGGGAAGAAGCCGGGGCGGTCGTCGAGGGGCGTCCAATCGGTGTAGTAGCCGTTCACCGGGCCGAGATACGGCATCTGCACCTCGAGGCAGCGGCGGAAGTCGATATCGTCGGCTTCCACGATGCCGGCATTGGGGTTCTCCAGCGCCCAGACCATGCCGGCGAGCACCGCGGAGGTCACCTGGAGGCCGGTGGCGTTCTGGTAGGGCGCGAGCTTGCGGGTCTCCTCGATGGAGAGCTGCGAGCCGTACCAATAGGCGTTCTTGCCATGGCCGTAGAGCAGCACGCCGAGTTCGTCCTTGCCGTCGACGATCTCGTCCTCGGTGAGGATGTGGTGCTTCTCCTGCACCTTGGCCGCGTTGCCGAACATCTCGTGCAGAGAAAGAACGGCGTCGTTCGCGGGGTGGTAGGCATAATGGCAGGTCGGCCGGTAGGCGACCTTGTCGCCCTCGCGCACGGTGAAGTAATCGGCGATCGAGATCGCCTCGTTGTGCGTGACCAGGAAGCCGTATTGCGGGCCGGGCGTCGGGCACCACGTGCGCACGCGGGTGTTGGCGCCGGGCTGGAGCAGGTAGATCGCCGCGCCGCAGCCCTTGTCGTGCGTGCGGGCGTTCTCCGGCATCCACTTCTCATGGGTGCCCCAGCCGAGTTCCGCCGGCTGCACGCCTTCCGACACGAAGCCTTCCACCGACCAGGTGTTCACGAACACGCCCATGGGCTTGGGGTGCTCCGCGCGCTGGGTGTCGCGCTCGGCGATGTGGATGCCCTTCACGCCCACGCGCTGCATGAGCTTCGCCCAGTCCTCGCGGGATTTCGGCTCCTCGTGCTCGATACCGAGATCCTTGGCGACGTTGAGGAGCGCCTGCTTGACGAACCAGGACACCATGCCGGGATTGGCGCCGCAGCAATTGACCGCGGTCGTCCCGCCGGGCGACTGGCGGCGTGCGTCGAGGATGTTCTCGCGCAGCATGTAGTTGGTGCGCTCGGCCGGGCCTGCGCTCTTGTCGAAATAGAAGCCGGCCCAGGGTTCGGCCACGGTGTCGACGTAGAGCGCGCCGAGTTCGCGGCAGAGTTCCAGGATGGCGCGGGACGACGTGTCCACCGACACATTCACGCAGAAGCCCTGTCCGCCGCCCTCGGTCAGCAGCGGCGTGAGGATCTCGCGATAATTGTCCGGCGTGAGAGCCTTGTTGATGAGCGTCACGCCGCGCACGTCCAGCATGCTGCGGTCCGTGTCGACGGGATCGATGACCGTGAACCGGTTCTTGTCGAACTCGAAATGCCGCTCGATCAGGGGCAGCATGCCTTTGCCGATCGAGCCGAAGCCGATCATCACGATCGGGCCGGTGATGCGGCCATGAACGGGCCAGGTTGTCATCGATAATTCTCCTTTGCGGGATCCTGGAATAGGACCAGATGTCTCCGGTTTGAACGGTTCCGGGCGCATCTAGGATTGAGGAGCCCCCGGGGTCAATGGCCATGGGCCTCCGCATGCTCTCGAAGGCTATTTCCCTGCGGATGGCGAAGCGGAATGACAACGGCAGACCTGTCATGCGCGTTTCACCCTCGACAACCTGCAACAAGGCTGCATGATCGTGCGCTTGCTCCATCTCCGACCCGGCCGCGACCGATGAAATTTCACGAACTTGTCAGGCATTATTGGCGCGTCATCGGGCTCGGCTTCGCGCTGACCTTCCTGTCGTCCTTCGGCCAGACCTTCTTCATCTCCCTGTCGGGCCCCGACATCCGCGGGGCCTTCGGGCTGACGCACGGGGCGTTCGGCTCGATCTACTCCCTTGCGACCCTGTCGTCGGGCCTCCTGATGATCTGGGTCGGCAGCGTGATCGACCGGGTCGATATCCGCCTTTATGCCACCACGGCCATGCTTGGCTTGGCGGCCGCGGCCGTCAGCCTGTCTCTTGCGCCCAACATCGTCATGCTGGGCCTGAGCCTCTTTGCCCTGCGACTCTTCGGCCAGGGCATGCTCAGCCATGCGGGCGTGATGAGCACCGCGCGCCTGCAGGAGGGCGTGCGCGGCCGGGCGCTGGGCGTGGCGGCGCTCGGCTTTCCCGCCGGCGAGGCTACCCTTCCGGCGGTGGCCATCGCGCTGATCGCCGCCTTCGGATGGACGGGCGCCTGGCGCCTTGCCGCGCTCGTCATCGCGGTCGCGCTGGGCCTCGGCTGGCTGCTCGGCTTTCTTCTCAAGGCGAAGGACGCGGACTTGGAGACATCGGCGCGGAAGCGGGCTTCGGGCGATGCGGGCCCGCGCTGGATCGACACCTTGAGCGACTGGCGCTTTCTCGCGCTCATCCCCACCATGGTCGGCTATCCGGCGATCATGACGGCGTATTTCTTCCATCAGCGCTTCATCGCGGACCTGAAGGGCTGGTCCCTGGAGCTTCTGGCGAGCAGCATCACTCTCTTCGCATTGGTCTCCGTTGTCGTCGCCATGAGCGCGGGCAGTTTCGTCGACAGGTTCGGGGCCGTGCGCCTCAGCCATTTCTATCTCGCCGGCATGACGGCCGCATCCATCGCGCTCGCCACGGTCGATGCGCCCTATCTGCCGCTCTTCTTCTTCGGCCTGATCGGCCTGACCTCCGGCTGCACCAACGTGGTGATCGCCGCCGTCCTGGCGGAACTCTTCGGCACCACGCATCTGGGCAAGATCCGCGCGCTCGCGGGCGCCATCATGGTGGTGGCCTCGGCCGCGACGCCGGGCGCCATCGGGCTTCTGTTCGATGCCGGCGTATCTCTCGAGGCGATCTGCCTGGGGTTCGTCGCCTACATGATCGCAGCGGCGGCCGTCACCTTCGCGCTGCCCAATCCGAGGGCCGCGCGTCTGCAGCCCTCGGAAGGGTAGACAGCTTTAGAAAGCCGAGCGCATGCCCGCCAGCGCGCCCTGCGCGGCGGCGGCGACGAGCGCGCCGAGGTCGGGCTTCTGCTCGAAGGCACCCGTCGCGGAGACGAGGCCGCTCGCGCCGTCGAGCGCGCCCGTCTCGAGTTCGAGCGCCAGGAAGCGGCTGCGCTCGTAGGGGCCGGGAAGCCAGAGGGAGCCGGTCTTCGCCGTCGAGAAGCCGAAGCGCTCGTAATAGGGCGCATCGCCCACCAGCAGCACCGCCCTGTGCCCGAGATCGGCAGACCGCTTCAGCGCCTCGCGCATGAGCTTTCCGCCGAGGCCGAGCCCCTGCGCGGAAGGATCGATGGCGATGGGCCCGAGCATCAGCGCGGGACGATCCGGGCCGGCCGAGACGTGCCACAGGCGCACCGTGCCGAGGACCCCGCCGTCCCGGTCGATGACCAGGGACAGGCCGTCGGCCGGCATCCTGCCCTCGCGCAGGCGTTCGCAGGTCTTCTGGAACCGGGCAGGTCCGAAGCACGCATCGAGCAGCGCCTCGCGCGGCTCGACATCGCGGAAGGTTTCTTCGCGGATCGTGATCATGGCCGTGGCCTCCCAAAACACGTGGGGTGAGCGACAGCCCTCGCACCGGCCTGAACTCAGGCCGGCCGTCCGGGACAACTCTGTTGGGGTTGGTGCCTGCCTCGCGTCATCGAGGCAGGCGGGACGTGACATTAGCTTCGTCGCATTTTCTTTCGCAAAACCGGCAAGCCACTTTTGCGGAAAATGCTTCAGATCACGTAGGACTTGAGCGGCGGGAAGCCGTTGAACGCGACCGCCGAGTAGGTGGTCGTGTAGGCGCCCGTGCCCTCGATCAGCACCTTGTCGCCGATCTCCAGCGAGACGGGGAGCAGGTAGGGCTCCTTCTCGTAGAGAACGTCGGCCGAGTCGCAGGTGGGACCCGCGAGAACGCACGGCACCTTGCGGTCGTCGTCGCGCTCGCTGCGGATCGGGTAGCGGATCGACTCGTCCATCGTCTCGGCGAGACCGCCGAACTTGCCGATGTCGAGATAGACCCAGCGCACCTCGTCCTCGTCGCGGCTCTTCTTCGAGACGAGAACGACCTCGGCCTCGATGACGCCCGCGTTGCCGACCATGCCGCGGCCCGGCTCGATGATCGTCTCCGGGATGCGGTTGCCGAAATGCTTCGACAGCGCGCGGAAGATCGACTCGCCGTAAGCCTCGACCTGCGGAACCGACTTCAGGTACTTCGTCGGGAAGCCGCCGCCGAGATTGACCATCGACAGGTGGATGCCACGCTGCGCGCATTCCCGGAAGATCGCCGAGGCGGAACCGAGAGCCTGATCCCAGGCTTCCGTGTTGCGCTGCTGCGAACCCACGTGGAAGGACACGCCGTAAGCCTCCAGGCCCTGGCGATAGGCATGCTCCAGCACGTCCACGGCCATCTCGGGCACGCAGCCGAACTTGCGGGAGAGCGGCCACTCGGCGCCAGCGCCGTCGCACAGGATGCGGCAGAACACCTTCACGTCGGACGCATCGATGCCGGCCGTGGCCGCCGCGCGGGCGATCTTCTCGACCTCGGCCTCGCAATCGACCGCATAGAGGCGAACGCCGAGCTCGAGGGCGCGCACGATGTCGCGCTCCTTCTTGATCGTGTTGCCGAAGGAGATGCGGTCGGGCGTCGCGCCGGCATCCAGCGCGAGCTGGATCTCGACCACGGACGCCGTGTCGAAGCACGAGCCGAGCTCGGCCAGGAGCTTGAGCACCTGCGGCTCCGGATTGGCCTTCACGGCGTAGAACACGCGCGTGTCGGGGAGCGCTCGGGCAAACTTGGAATAGTTGTCGCGCACGACCTCGAGGTCGACGACCACGCACGGGCCGTCCTCACGTCGGTTGCGCAGGAATTCACGGATGCGCTGAGTCATGGCGCTCTCCCCACCAAAGGTTCAATGGAGGTCTTCAAGCCTCCGGATTGAAATTCAGACGGTCAGGACTTCCTGCCGCCCGGCGTCAGCGAGGGAAGATGGCATCCCGCTTCGTGCGTTGGAGACACGAGGAGCGCGATGGGCTCTTCACCCGACGATGCTGCCTTGGATTGGATGGGGATACTCCATCCGCACGCCTGGCAATGATAAACAAGCCTCTTCGGTGTTGACCTTTGGAGGGCCAACGAGACCAAAAAAGCCCGTTCGTCGTTGCTTTAAGTCGCGTCCCCCGCTGAGAGCGAAGTACGCCGGTTTCGCCTCCGGCTGCCGGTTAGGGGTATCGAGAGCTAGGTCGCTCTCGGGCGGCTGTCCGGCCTCTTGTCCGGATGCCCACCAACCGGCACGCGACCACAGGCACGTGCGAAATTGGGCAGGGGTGAAATAAGCATATTCGCCAGCGATCACAAGACCCTTTAGGGCCCTTCCCGGGATTTTTTGAGCCCGGTCGGCACCTGTGTCCCGGAAGCATCACCATTCAGCTTCCATTAAGCGGGACAGGTACACGGAAGAAGGCCCGGGCCCATATTCCAAATCCTTGAATCCCGGCCATTTCCTATTCAGTCGAGAACGCTCCGCCACCATGACGCACCTGTCCCGCCGCATCCTCCTGCAAGGCCTGCTCGCAGCCACCGCGCTGTCCGCTTTCAGTCAGGGAGCGTCGGCGCAGCAGCCGAACGGCGTTCCGGCGCCCAATCCGTTCCGCTACGAGGATGTGGTGCGTCGGGCCCGGGAGCTGGCGGCCGCCCCCTACGAGGCGCCGGCGGGCCAGCTGCCCGAGCCGCTCAACCGGCTCAGCTTCGACGATTACCGGGACATCCGCTTCCGCCCGGACAAGGCCCTGCTCGGCTCCGGCAACGGGCCCTTCCGGATGCAGCTCTTCCACCCGGGCTTCCTCTACCAGCGCCCCGTGATGGTGAACATCATCCGCGACGGCGTGCCCACGCCGGTGCCCTATCAGCGGGAGCTGTTCGACTACGGCCGCAACAAGATCGAGCGGCCGCTGCCCGTCAATCTCGGCTTCGCGGGCTTCCGGCTCCACTACCCTCTGAACAACCCGAAGGTCTTCGACGAGCTCATCGCCTTCCTCGGCGCGAGCTATTTCCGCTTCCTCGGCGCGGACCAGAAATACGGCCTCTCGGCGCGGGGCCTCGCGATCAACGTGGAAGGCGGCGAAGCGGAGGAGTTTCCGCATTTCCGCGAGTTCTGGGTCGAAATGCCCAAGCCCAACGACGAGCGGGCCATTGTCTACGCGCTCCTCGACAGCCCGTCCGTCGCGGGCGCCTACAAGTTCGAGATCTATCCCTCGAAGGAAACGACCCTCGACGTGACGGCGACGCTTTTCCCGCGCCAGACCCTCACCAATGTGGGCATCGCCCCCCTCACCTCCATGTTCTTCGAGGGCGAGAACGACCGCAAGCCGACGGACGATTACCGCCTCGAGATCCACGATTCGGACGGGCTGCTCATGCAGTCCGGCGCGGGCGAGTGGATCTGGCGGCCCCTGCGCAACCCGAACGTCAAGACGATTTCCTCGTTCAGCGACAACAATCCGCGCGGCTTCGGCCTGATGCAGCGCGACCGGGTGTTCGAGAACTACCAGGATCTCGAAGCCAGCTACCACCAGCGCCCCGGCTACTGGGTCGAGCCCATCGGGCAATGGGGCGAGGGCTGGGTCGAGCTGGTCGAGATCCCGACGCCGGACGAGACCCACGACAACGTCGTGGCCTATTGGCAGCCGAACCGCCCCCTCGAGCCGGGGCAGGAGGTCGTCCTGTCCTACCGCCTGCGCGCCGCGTCGGCGATCGGCACCATGCATCCAGGCGGAAAAGTGATCAACACCTTCCAGACGCCTCCCCGCGCCAGCGGCTCGAACGCGCCGAGCGATCCCCGGCACCGCCGCTTCATCATCGACTTCGCGGGCGGCAACCTGCCCTATTATCTCGGCGCTCCGGAGCAGGTGCAGCTCGTCCCCTCCACCTCCGCCGGGCAGATCACCAACACCTTCATCATGCCCAACAGCCACACGAACGGCTTCCGGGCCGCCATCGACGTGAAGCTGGAGCCGGGACAATCCACGGACCTGCGCGCCTTCCTCCGCGTCGGCAACCGGGCGCTCACGGAGACCTGGACCTATCCCTGGTTCGTGGAGTGACCCGCGGCGGCCCATCGCCCTTCCGGCAGCGCCCGGAGCCCAGCGCATCGCGCGGCCTCCCCGACATATCCCCTCGGAACCTCCATGACGGACCCTTAGAGGCTCCCACCCATACCTCCACCGTCATGGCCTCCCGGACGCGATCCGGGGATCAGGGCCGGCCATCCCGATGGGGTGTCTTTGCTTTCCCCGCAACTCTCATCCTGCGATGCAAGGCGCAGGCGCTGTTTCCCTCCCCCTTGTGGGGAGGGGTGGCTGCGAGAGCAGCCGGGGTGGGGGTGTGGGCGATAGTCGATGAAGCTGTGGCGCTGGACCACCTCTTCCATGGGGAGAGGTCGACGCGCGTGAGCGCGGCGGGTGAGGGGTTACAGGTCCACCCGGAAAGGGCGTACCCCCTCACCCTCGCTACGCTCGACCTCTCCCCATGGGAGAGGTGAGGCTACGGCACC